>CAZOKA010000039.1:0-12597 GCA_964580265.1 uncultured Rhodobacterales bacterium
ACCACCTGGCGGCGTGGAGTTCATCGCGGCACTCATGCGCGGCGAAACCTTCGGTGAGGCCCACGACCACGCAACCGCCACACCCGCGCAATTCGATCTCACGCACACATTGGGCATGTTGATGACGGGTGGGGCCATAATTGAAATCAACTTGAAGAGCGACCATGAACAAACTGTTTTTACAATATAAAATAATTGAAAACGATCCACGCACCTCGGCTATTTTCCTGCCGTTTGTCGCCCGTTTCGTGTTCGCCGCCGTGTTGCTGGTGTATTTCTTGAACTCGGCCCAGACCAAGCTGGGCGACGGCGCTCTGGGTCTATTCTTCCCCTCTAGCGGCGCCTATGCACAGATATTCCCACGCGCGATGGAGGCGGTCTCATACGACAGCTCGCAGCTATCAGTCTTCCATCAAATCGTCGTAGCAGTGGGCATGTGGGCCGAATTTATCATTCCATTTCTTATAGTTACCGGCCTCTTTTCACGCTTGGCCGCGCTCGGGATGATCGGGTTCATCGTGGTTCAGAGCCTCACCGACCTATACGGCCACGGCGGCATTGCCCACGCACAAACCCTCGGCGGCTGGTTCGATCGCGCGCCCGATGGCCTCATCCTCGATCAGCGCGCCCTGTGGGTATTCCTGCTGCTGACCCTTGTCTTGAAGGGCGGCGGCGCCTTGTCCGTGGATCGCCTGATCTTCAGAAATGCGACTTAGGCTCATCAGGCTTGCCGGCAGCCAGCGCCAGCACCCCGGCAAGCCCGCAAAACCCGATGGGGAACATCGTGAACACGTTGAACCCGAACGCGTAATACATGCCGACGGTTGAGCCCAGCAACAGCACCCCGCCCCATAGCGCGCGAACCTTGGCCATCGCGCCCCCCGCGATCGCCAGCAGCGGCGACAGAAAGCTCGCGACGCGGATCAGTTCGACATTCGCAACCTGCTCGGCGATGCCCTCGATTTCTCCAAATCGCTCGACCGCTGTGGTGTAGCCGTAGCTGAAGAAACCCACCAGCATCCCGACGATCCCGCCGATGATACCCAAAACCAGAGCCGCGTTTCGCATGTCATGTCCTCCTTGCGCCACCAATAGGCGCGAAATGCTTGCTAGCCAAGTAGTTTAGCGCGCACATCCGGGCCCCAGCCAAGGTTAAGCGTGCCGTCATCCGCGACGATCAGCGGCCGCTTCATCAGGCTCGGATGGGCGGCAAGTAATGCCTCGGGCGCCTGGGACCGCGCCGCATCGGAAAGGCCCCGCCACGTCGTCGAGCGGCGATTCACCAATGCCTCGCCGAACGTCTCAAACGTCCGCGCCATCAGCTCGGGCTGAAGCCCTGCCTCGCGCACATCGACGAACTCGCTCTGTGGCAACGCTTTGCGCGCCGCCCTGCAGGTGTCGCAGGTCTTCAGCCCGTAAATCCTCATGCCATTTTCCTCATGCAGTGCGCCCTCTTTTCCGCGCAGCCAGTTCACCCGTTTGCGTTTTGCTTGATTTTTACAAAACCCGTGCAATCATTCCAATCGTGACGTCAGGTTGCGGGCGCTTGGGCACCCCTGCCCCCGGCCCCGACGTGACCGTTCCCGGCCGACGTACCGTGAGCGACCATGCAAGATCAAGGAGACGCGGGACAATGCCCACTGGCACCGTGAAATGGTTCAACACCACCAAAGGCTACGGCTTCATCGCCCCCGAGGATGGGGGCAAGGACGTTTTCGTTCATATCTCGGCCGTTGAACGGTCGGGCCTGACAGGCCTGGCCGACAATCAGAAAGTTGGCTACGAACTGCAAGAAGGGCGAGACGGCCGGCAAATGGCGGGCGATCTTTCGCTACTGTAAGGAACATGAGGGCACGCGCGCTCGCCGGCCTCTCAGCCGACAGCCCGCGCCGCCATGACCCCGGCCCACGCCGACAGGGCCGTCAACGCGGCCCCCCACGCAAGGTCCACCGCGACCATCTGCCAGTGCCAGTTGCGCAACGTGGCGTAGTTGGTGAACTCGTAGGTGCCATACGCGATTGCGCCCAAGATCGCCCCACCCGCCAGCGCCTTGAGCGGTGCATCCTGGGCCAAGGCGGGCACCGATACGAAGTGCACCACGCCCGCGATGTAGAACAGGTAGAAAATCACCGCAGGCGCGATGCGCAAATCATCCAGCAATTGATCCAGCAAATTTTGCTCGAACAGCGGCCGAAGAACCAGCTTGAGCATGACAGCATCAAGCGCGAAGAAAACCACCGCCGTAGCGGTGTATGCGACGACAAGCTGCATCGGTCAGGGCCTTTCAAACGGGGCGGAACACGGAAAAGATACGCGCGCGCCCCGGCCCCGGATCAATGCCGGTCTGCCAGCTTTCCGAATTCGTGATCCAGATGTGTGCGCATTTTCTTGGCCGCGCCCTTGATCGCCGCGACAACGTCGGCGCCATCATGGTGCACCGTATGCGGCTTGAGTCCCTCCGGGCGCGCCTCAATCGTGCAACGGATGTCGTCGGGGCCGCCCTTGCCGCCGTTGGTATCCTTCAGATGCAGTTCGACGCGCGACAAACGCTTGACCAGCGACCCGAGGGTTTCGGTCACGGTTTGCTCGGCAACCTCTGCCACGCGCTCGTCACCGCCGATATGGTGGTCCGTATTGAGTTGGAACTGCATCTGCATTCTCCGTTTTATTGTGCGTTATCACTTGATTGATCTAGGCAGGCATCGCAGGGCGCACAAGCCCCTTGCATCATAGCGCGGTCCAGCCACCATCGACGCTTATTGTCGTGCCGGTAATCTGCGTGGCTGCGTCCGAACACAAGAAAACCGCGGTTCCGCCAATCTGCTCTACTGTCGCGAATTCCCTTGATGGCTGCCGCTCCAGCATGACCTGTCGAATGACCTCTTCGCGTCCCATCTGATACTTTTCCATCGTATCCGGGATCTGCGCCTCGACCAGCGGCGTCAGGACGTAGCCGGGACAGATCGCGTTGGCGGTGATTGCTTCCTGCGCCGTTTCCAGGGCAGTTGTCTTTGTCAGGCCGACGACCCCGTGCTTTGCCGCCACGTATGCCGACTTGTACGGCGAGGCCGTCAGGCCATGCGCACTGGCGATATTCACGACACGCCCCCATCCGGCCTTGCGCATCATCGGCAGCGCGGCTGCCGTGGTGTGAAAGGCCGAACTCATGTTGATGGCAATGATCGCGTCCCATTTCCCGGTCGGGAACTCCTCGATCGGCGCAACGTGTTGAATACCGGCGTTGTTTACCAGGATATCACAGGCGCCCGCCGTCTCGATCAGGGTACGGCAGTCGGATGCCTTTGACATATCGGCGGGCAGGTAGCGGGCCACGACACCGAATTCATGTGCGATACCGTCGGCCAGCGCGTGGTCTTCATCCCTGTCCGTGAACGAGTTGAGCACGACATCCGCGCCCGCACGGGCCAGCTCGCGCACGACACCCAGCCCGATACCGGAATTCGATCCGGTCACGACCGCGGTCTTTCCCTTGAGTGACATCCAGTTCCCTCCATTTTCTTGCTGCGCCGACATTAGCGGCTGATTGGCAGGAAGGAAACGCACCACGATTCGCTGCTCGGAACGAGCACTGCGCGCGCCGTGCCGATAGCCATAAAAAAAACGCCCGCACAAGGCGGGCGTCCAGTTATTGAGGCAGGTTTCATACAGGCAAGAAACCTATCGAGCAGTGCCCTCTTTATAAGCAATTCAACGCCTTCTTCCAAGCTAAAAGTTTGAAAAACCTTCAATCTGTGGCTACAGTGAGGGTAATAAAAACAAGGCCAGAGCAGGATTGTTGCCAAAATGAGCGTGGATTTTTTCCAAGGTTGGCGCCGGGGCGTGATTGGATTCGCGCTTGGCGTTCTGGCAAGTGCAGCGCCAGCCGAAACCAAACATGCCATAGCAATGTATGGGGAACCGGCGCTACCACCAGATTTTGTATCTCTACCCTATACAAATCCCGACGCCCCAAAGGGCGGTCGCGTCGTGATGGGCAGCACGGGCGGGTTCGATTCGCTCAATCCTTTCGTTCTGAAGGGCACCGCCCCGTGGCAGCAAAGGTTTCTCGCCTATGAATCCCTGATGGGTCGAAATTGGGACGAGCCGTTCTCGCTTTACGGGTTGCTGGCCGAATCGGTCGAGGTGGGGCCGAATCGCGAATGGGTCGAGTTTACCCTTCGTCCCGAGGCTCGGTTTTCCGATGGCACTCCCGTGACGGTCGAGGATGTGATCTGGTCCTACGAGGTATTGGGGCAGCGCGGGCATCCCCGATACCTCGGGTTTGCCCAGAAGATCGAAACCATCGCGCAAACCGGCCCGCGCAGCCTGCGCATCACGTTCAACACCGTAGATCGCGAGTTGGCCCTGATCGCCGGATTGCGCCCGATCCTGAAGAAAGCGCAATGGGAAGGCCGCGATTTCGGCGATTCAACCTTGGAGGACATCCCGATCGGAACCGCGCCCTATGTCGTCACGGATTACGAACAGGGGCGGTATGTCACCTTTGGCCGAGATCCCGACTATTGGGGGCGCGATTTACCACTACGCCGGGGAACCAACAACCTGGATGAGATCCGCATCGAGTTCTTCGCCGATGAATCGGTTCTGTTCGAAGCCTTCAAGTCCGGGGCGCTGACCGCCTACCGTGAGAGCAATGCAGAGAAATGGGCCGAACGGTATGACTTTCCGGCGGCTCAACGTGGTGACATCGTCAAATCCGAAATCGCGCACAAGCGCCCCTCGGGGATCACCGGTTATGCGATGAACACCCGCAACCCCCTGTTCGACGATTGGCGCGTGCGCGAGGCGATGCTGCTGGCGTTCAACTTCGACTATATAAACGGGACCGTGACGGGCGGACGGCAGGCACGGATCACGTCGTATTTTTCCAACTCTGAACTGGCAATGCGGCCCGGTCCGGCCAAGGGGGAGGTGCGCGCCCTGCTGGCCCCGTTTGCAGAAGAGCTGCCCCCAGGCGCTCTGGATGGCTATTCGCTTCCGCAAGGAGACGGCACGGCCCGCAACCGCAAGAACCTGCGGCAAGCTGCGCGCCTGCTGCGTGACGCAGGTTGGCACATCGAGGAAGGGCGCCTTCTCAATGAGGCAGGGCAACCTTTTGTATTCGAGGTTCTGCTGCGGCAAGGCGACACCACGGCGCAATCCGTGTTCGAGATATACCGCGCAGCGTTGGCTCGACTGGGAATAAAGGTCGTGATCTCGACGGTGGACAATGCCCAGTTTTCTCAACGCGAGGCGCAGCTTGATTTTGACATGATCCCGATACGCCGGAGCCTTTCGCTATCGCCCGGAAACGAACAACGCCTGTATTGGGGGTCGGACGGAGCGGAGCGCCCCGGCACCCGCAATCTCATGGGTGTGACCTCGCAGGCAGTTGATAGCGTGATCGATAAATTGGTGAATGCACGCGCACGAGATGAATTCATTGCCGCGGCACGGGCACTTGATCGTGCGTTGATGGCAGGGCGCTACGTGATCCCGATCTGGACCTCTACAGTGGACCGCATTGCGCATGGCAAGAACCTGAAATACCCTGAAACCATACCAATATATGGTGATCGGATCGGGTGGATGCCCGATGTCTGGTGGCATGAGGAGCAGAGCAGATGAAATCAGGACGTCCCCTCAAGCGGATGATTGCGTTGATCGGGTTGGGGCTGCTGGCGGGATGCGCCACGGTTGACGGCGTGGGTCAGGACATTTCTGGCGGTGCACGCTGGGTTCAAAGCTGGTTCTGACCTGGGCACGCCTTGCCAACGCCAGGGGCTGATCGAACAACCCGGATCGCAACTACCGCGTTTTGGCTATTGGGTGGATGGCAGTAAATGTGCGAGCGGCCCAGGAGGAAGTTCCTTGGGGCTGCCAGGGCCATGTTTCCGCCAGCTGGGTGTCCTGCGACCGCTTGCAACTGCGCCGCGCCACGCATAGCAAGACGCCATGAAAGCAATCTTCGACCAAGGCCGCGATGCCCCCTGCCCTGCCTCCTTCAACCTTGCAGCGCATGTTCTGGGTCGTGCTTGCGAGATGGCGGACAAGACTGCCCTTTCCGTCATTTCCCCTGATACGAGAAGTGACTGGAGCTACCGCGAATTGCAGGCAGCCGTTCTTGGAACCGGCACGGGGTTACTGCGCGCCGGGTTCACACCCGGAGATATCGTGCTCATGCGGCTGGGCAATACCGTTGATTTCCCATTGGCTTACCTGGGGGCGATCTCGGTAGGATTGGTGCCCGTTCCAACCGCGGCACAACTGACCGCGCATGAGGTTGGCAAGATGGTGCAGGGCCTGTTGCCGGCTGGCATTCTGCGTGACCCGCGTGTGTCCTGTCCCGACGATACCGGCTTGCCCGTGATCGACACCGATGCGCTGACGGATATGCGTGATCTCCCCGCCGCCGATTTCGCCATGGGCGATCCCGACAGCCTAGCCTACATCATCTATACCTCCGGCACATCGGGCGTGCCACGCGCAGTTCAGCACGCGCATCGCGCGATCTGGGCCCGGCGGATGATGCATGAAGGCTGGTATGGCCTGCGATCCGGGGACAAACTGATGCATGCAGGCGCTTTCAACTGGACTTACACGCTGGGGACCGGGCTGATGGACCCGTGGACGGTGGGGGCCACGGCCCTGATCCCGGCAGAGGGCGTTGCCCCCGACGCGCTGCCAGAGTTGATGCAGCACCACGACGCCACGATTTTTGCAGCCGCACCTGGTGTTTACCGCAAGGTTTTGGCCGCTCACAGCCGCATGGAGTTGCCCACGCTGCGCCATGGACTTGCAGCCGGCGAGAAGCTGTCGGATACGCTCCGCGCTGATTGGGTGGCGGCCACTGGGACACAGATTTTCGAGGCATATGGCATGTCCGAATGTTCCACTTTCATTTCAGGCAACCCGTCCGAACCCGCCCACCCCGGCACGTTGGGCCGCCCGCAACTGGGTCGCCGCGTTGCCATCGTGACAGCCGAAGGCGCGCCGGTCGATATCGGCCAAGAAGGCACGATCGCGGTATCGCGTGACGATCCGGGTTTGATGCTGGGCTATCTGGGCGCGCCCGAGGACACCGCAGCGCGAATGCGCGGCGATTGGTTTCTGACCGGAGATCAGGGCGCGATGGATGCGGACGGACATATCACGTATTTGGGCCGCGCCGACGACATGATGAACGCGGGCGGCTTTCGCCTCTCTCCGCTTGAGGTCGAGGCGGCATTGTCGGCGCATCCGGGCATCGAACAGGTCGGCGTGACCGATGTCGAGGTCAAGCGCGACGCGCGGATCATCGTGGCCTTCTACACCGGGCCGGCGGAACTGGACGAGACGGAATTGCACGCCTTTGCGTCAGAGCGGCTTGCGCGCTACAAGCAGCCGCGCGCATATGTGCACCTGGACGCCCTGCCAACCGGCGCGAACGGCAAGTTGCTGCGCCGTGCGCTACGCGACCACTTCACGCAAACCACCGGAGGCCACTGATGGTCAAACTCGACATCATGTCAGACCCGATCTGCCCCTGGTGCCATATCGGCAAGGCCCAGCTTGACCGCGCCCTGGCGGAGCGCCCCGGTCATCCCTTTGAAATTGAATGGCATCCGTTTCAACTCAACCCGGAGATGCCCGAAGATGGCATGGACCGGCGCGCCTATCTCGAGGCCAAATTCGGCGGCAAGGAGCAGGCGGTCGAGGTTTATTCCAGGATCGCCGCAGCAGCGGAGGCTGCAGGACTGGAAATTGATTTTTCCACGATCGAACGCACACCGAATACGCTCAATGCACACCGGCTAATTCATTGGGCCGGGATCGAGGGGCGCCAGACCGCGATGGTGTCTGCCCTGTTCACTGCCTATTTCCATCATGGCCGCGATATCGGGCGCACTGATGTACTGGCCGATCTTGCCGATAGCGTGGAAATGGATGCCTCTGTAGTAATGCGCCTGCTTGAAAGCGATGCGGACCGCGACACCATCATCGCACACGACAAGGCTGCGCGCGACATGGGCATTTCGTCGGTGCCGACGTTCATCGTGGCCGGACAGCACGCGGTGCCAGGTGCACAACCGCCCGAAATGTGGCTGAACGTAATCGACGAGATCAAGTCCCAAGACACCTGACCCGGTAAAAGAGGAGTCGCATCATGGCCAAGGAAGGCATCCTGATCGTCTTTGCCGTGCTCGCCCTTGTCCTTGGGGTCGGCACCGTCTTTTTTCACATCGTCGAGGGCTGGAATTGGCTTGATGCCTACTTCTTTACAGTCGTCACGCTTTCGACAGTGGGATATGGAAGCCTCGTTCCAACTACCGCGCTTGGAAAGATCGGCACGACAGTCCTGATTTTCGTCGGCCTTGGCGTGTTCGGGGCGGCAATCCAGCAGTTCAGCCGGCTGACATACGAAGCGCGGCTGAAACGGCGCAGAAAGCTCCGCGAGGCGATCGCCGCGGATACCGCGACGGCGGCAGGCCCGGACACCCCGCCCGGCAACGACACCACGCCAGAGCGATCTGAATGAGCAGCAGAGCCACCCCGGCCGCCCAGGCCCCGCTGGCGCTACCGGAATTCATCGCCCTGATGGCGATGTTGTTTGCCACCATCGCCTTTTCCATCGATTCCATGCTGCCGGCCCTGCCCGGCATCGGCAAAGAGCTAAGCCCCGGCTCCCCCAACCGTGCCCAGTTGATCCTGACCACGTTCGTTCTGGGCCTTGGCGTGAGTACGTTCTTTATCGGCCCGTTGTCGGATGCCTATGGCCGCAAGCCCGTGCTGTTGGCCGGGTCCGCCCTCTATATTGCGGGATCACTCCTGGCCTACATGGCCCCCAGCCTTGAATTGATGCTGCTGGCGCGCTTCGTTCAAGGTGTCGGCGCGGCAGGCCCACGCGTTGTTGGCATGGCGATTATCCGCGATTTATACGCTGGTCGGCAGATGGCGCGCATCATGTCTCTGGTCATGATGGTGTTCACCATCGTCCCCGCCATTGCACCACTTGGCGGCGCTGCGGTAATCGCTCTGGCGGGTTGGCGGGCGATATTCGGCTCTTTCGTTCTCTTTGCGCTGATCACCGGGCTATGGCTGGCCCTGCGGCAACCCGAGTCGTTGCCACCGCGTTATCGCCGCGCCCTGAGCCTGCGGGCGATGAGGAATGCCCTGATCGAGATGCTGACCCATCCGACGGTCAAGCTGTCCGTGCTGGCGCAGGTGTTCTGCTATGGCACGCTTTTTATCACGATCAGCCTTGTCCAACCTGTTTTCGACGTGGTGTTCGACCGGGCCGATACCTTCCCGCTGTGGTTCGGGGGCTTGGCCGTGATGGCCGCGTCCGCCAGCTTTCTCAATGCCACGCTGGTTATGCGGTTGGGGATGCGCCGGCTTGCGACAGTGGCGCTTGCGGTTCAGGCGGTACTTTCGACGGTGATGTCGCTTGCCTGGTTGTTCGGCCTGTCTGGGGATGCTCTATTCTATGCCTTCCTGATCTGGCTGACAGCGGTGTTTTTCCAGATCGGGTTGACTTTGGGCAATCTCAACGCCATCGCAATGGAGCCGATGGGCCATATCGCGGGCATGGCGGCCAGCGTCATCGGCGCGTTGTCCACCGTCGCAGGCGCCGCGATCGCCATTCCGATCGGGCTGCTATTTAACGGGACGCCTTTGCCGCTGACGATTGGTGCCGGCGCGTGCTCGGCGATTGCACTTGCTGTCATGCTATGGATGCGCCGGGCTGAACACCGACAACCGCTGTAACCGCCCCTTGGGGCCATATCAGGCCCCCGTTTGCATGCATCGACAGAAACGAGAGCAATTTTCGCGGTATACAACCGCATACCATCTTTGCACTCCCCTTAGATTGCGCTAAGAGGCGTGCAACCGTACGATTCAACACATGGAGAGAAGGAGCCGACACATGGCCAAGATCAAGGTGGACAATCCCGTCGTCGAGCTCGACGGCGACGAAATGACCCGGATCATCTGGGATTTCATCAAGAAGAAACTGATCCTGCCCTACCTGGATATCGACCTGCTGTATTACGATCTTGGTATTGAAGAGCGGGATCGCACCGACGACCAGATCACCGTGGATGCCGCCAACAAGATCAAGGAAGTCGGCGTTGGCGTGAAATGCGCCACCATCACCCCCGACGAACAGCGCGTCGAGGAATTCGGCCTCAAGAAGATGTGGCGCAGCCCCAACGGCACGATCCGCAACATCCTGGGCGGCGTGGTGTTCCGCGCGCCGATCATCTGCCAGAACGTTCCGCGCCTTGTGCCAGGCTGGACCAAGCCGATCGTCATCGGGCGCCATGCCTTTGGCGATCAATACCGCGCGACCGACATGAAATTCCCCGGACCGGGCAAGCTGTCGATGAAATTCGTGGGCGAGGACGGCGAAGTGATCGAACACGAGGTCTACGATGCCCCCTCTGCCGGGGTCTACATGGGCATGTATAACCTCGATCAGTCGATCTACGACTTCGCCCGCGCGTCGCTGAACTACGGTCTGAAAATGGGTTGGCCGGTCTACCTGTCCACCAAGAACACCATCATGAAAGTGTATGACGGGCGCTTCAAGGACATCTTCCAGGAAGTCTACGAGACCGAGTTCAAGGAACAGTTCGACAAACTGGGCATCACGTATGAGCACCGCCTGATCGACGACATGGTCGCCAGCGCAATGAAATGGTCGGGCGGCTACGTCTGGGCCTGCAAGAACTACGATGGCGACGTGCAGTCCGATACCGTGGCACAGGGCTTTGGCTCGCTTGGCCTGATGACCAGCCAGTTGATGACGCCCGATGGCCAGATCATGGAAGCCGAAGCCGCCCACGGCACCGTCACCCGCCACTACCGCCAGCACCAGAAGGGTGAGGAAACCTCGACCAACTCCATCGCCTCGATCTATGCATGGACCGGCGGGCTCAAGCACCGTGCCAAGCTGGACAGCAACGACAAGCTGAAGGTCTTTGCTGAAACGCTTGAGCGCGTCGTCGTGGAAACCGTGGAGTCCGGCTTCATGACCAAGGATCTCGCGCTTCTGGTCGGCCCCGATCAGAAATGGCTCACGACCATGGGCTTTCTTGAAAAGGTTGACGAAAACCTCAACAAGTCGCTCAACGTTTGAGCCGAACGCGCGAAGGGGATGCAGCACATTCCCGGATCGAACGCGCGATAAGGGGGCCATACGTGGCCCCCTTGTGGGCTGGAATGGCACACTGAACAGAGCCCGCGAACCAAGGGGACGCACCACCATGGCCGACAGCTCCACCGCCACCACCGATCCACAGCGTCATGGTATCATTGCCGATATCCAGGGGCTTTTGTTCGGAACCGCCATGGCGGCCACCGCGGTGACAATCCTGACCCATCTTGGTCTTGTCACAGGACAAACGGCAGGGCTTGCCGTGCTTCTTTCCTATGTCACGGGATACAGCTTTGGCCCGATCTTCTTCCTGGTGAACCTGCCATTCTACTGGCTCGGTTTGCGCCGCATGGGCCTTGCGTTCACGCTCAAGACATTTGCGGCCGTTGGCCTGTTGTCCATGTTCAGCATGCTCATTCCCGATTGGTTCTCGATCGCGCATCTCGCACCGGTGCCGGGGGCGGTCCTGTTCGGAATGATGACCGGCGCAGGGCTGCTGGCCCTGTTCCGCCACGGAGCCAGCCTTGGTGGCATAGGTATTCTGGCGCTATATCTGCAAGACAGCACCGGGTTCAGAGCAGGCTACACCCAGTTGCTGTTCGATGCCGCCCTGTTCACGGTGGCATTTTTCGTGATTGATACGCCCGCCCTGGCGCTTTCGGTGCTTGGGGCCGTCGTCGTCAATCTGACTATTGCGATCAATCACCGCCGCGACTGGTACGTCGCAACCTGACGGAGCCTATGCATGACCTACCTGATCCTGTTCCTTGCGGTCGCCGCCGAAACCATCGGCACCTCCGCGCTACAGGCCAGCCAGCAGTTCACGCGCCCATTGCCATCGGTCGTCGTGGTCGTGTCCTACGGGCTGAGTTTCTGGCTCTTGTCCCTGACGCTCAAGGTGATGCCGGTGGGCGTGGTCTATGCCCTCTGGGCAGGCCTTGGCATCGTTCTGATCGCGCTGATCGGCTTCGCCGTTTTCGGGCAACGCCTCGACTGGCCCGCAGTCCTGGGCATGGCATTGATCCTTGGCGGCATCCTCATCATCCACCTGTTCTCGAATACCGCGCCGCACTGAGGCATCCGCCCGGACCCACGGAAAGGGGGGCGCCGCCACCGGCGCACCCCGCCGCCCTCAGGCCAAGGCCCGCAAACGCTTGATCAGGCTGGAGGTGTCCCACCGGCCCCCGCCCATGGCTTGCACATCCTTGTAGAACTGATCGATCAGGGCCGTGACCGGCATGCTCGCGCCCAGCTCATCCCCCGCGGACAGGCAAATGCCCAGATCCTTGCGCATCCAGTCCACCGCGAAGCCGTGCTCGAATTCGTCATCCAGCATGGTGCCGTGCCGGTTGTCCATCTGCCAGCTTCCCGCCGCGCCCTGGCTGATCACTTCGACAACCGCACGCCCGTCCAACCCCGCCTTCTGGGCGAAATGCAGCGACTCCGACAACCCCTGC
>CAZOKA010000040.1:0-12544 GCA_964580265.1 uncultured Rhodobacterales bacterium
GGGCGGTCGGGCGCTGCGCGGCGGCGCGCAAGCGCGCCTTTATTCCGCGCATTGGTGCCTGGCCTTCAACGACCGCAACAGGCCAATCATGCCCCCTGCATCGCCGCGATCCTCTTCGCGGGTAAGCCGCGCACGTCAATGCGCCGGCGCCCCCACCGGGTCCAGCAGGGTGCGCCCGCCATCCAGTGTCAGGATCTGCCCCGTCATGAAGCGCGACCCGTCGCTGGACAGGAACTGCACCGTTTCCGCCAGTTCGCGGGGCGAGGCGATGCGCCCCAGCGGCGTATGCTCCTCGATCTCGCCGCGAAATTCGGCGTTGTCCTTCAGCGCGTCCTTGAGGCTGGCCGACATGACCGAGCCGAACGCCACCGCGTTGACGCGGATACGGTAATCCGCCAGCGCCACCGCCAGCGAGCGGGTCATCTGCTCAAGCGCCGCGGTGGATACCGAATAGCCCAGCAATTCAGGGTTGGATCGCCGCGCGGCAATCGACGAGAGGTTCACGATGGTGCCCGCCGGGCCGCTATCGCGTCCCTTGCTCTGCTTGATCATCCGCTTGGCCACCGCCTGCGACAGGCGCAGCGCGGTCATCAGGTTTTGCTGCAACAGCATCTCGACCGCGTCCTTTTCGGGGTCCAGCGGATCGCCCGGCACCATCTGCCGCGAGGCATTGATCAGGATATCGACGCTGTCAAAGGCGTCGATGGTCGCCGACAACAGGTTGGCGACGGTCAGCTTCTGGCGCAAATCGCCGGCGAACCATCGGAAATTGCGGCTGTCGTCGTTCGGGCCCAGCTCCTGCAGCAGGCGCGCTTCGTCCATGTCGGCAAAGACGACATTGGCGCCCTTGTCCACGAAATGGCGTCCTATCGCCAGGCCGATGCCGTTGGCCGCGCCGGTGACGATGGCGGTTTTTCCGGAAATTGTGAGGGACATGGGATAGGCTCCGTTGATTCCGAAGGGGGCAGGATAGGCCAGATCAGCGCCGCTGGCGAGACGGGCGCGCGGCGCTCAGCACCTTGAAGCGGGGATCGCCGCCGACCTCGACCACCTGGGCGAAATGCTGCGACAGGCTCGCCTCGTAGGGCAGGTGCCGGTTGGCGACCATCCACAGGCATCCGCGCGGCGCCAGCATCGCGGCGGCGGCGGCGATGAACGCGCGGCCCAGGTCCGCATCGGCGGCGCGCCCGGTGTGAAAGGGCGGGTTCATCACCACCGCATCGCACGCGCTGTCGGGGCGCCAGCGCGTGGCGTCGGCCCAGTGGAACGCCGCGCGCGGATCATCCACGTTGATGCGCGCACAAGCCAGCGCATCGTGGTCGGCCTCGACCAGGTCGATCCGCCGGACGCCGCTGCATTGCGCCAGCACCCGCCGCGACAGGTAGCCCCAGCCGGCGCCCAGATCGACCACATGCGCACCGATTTCAGCGGGCAGCGCATCCGCCAGCAGGGCCGAGGCCGGATCGACCGCATCGGCGGAAAACACCCCCGGCGCGGTGACATACCCGCCCGCGATCGGCGCGGGGCCGGCACTGGCCCAGTCGGCAAAGGCGCCGGCATCGGCGGCCAGCCATATGGTCTTGCCATGTGCCTTGGAAAAGCTGCCGATGATACCGGCTCGCTTGCGGCAGTCACGCAGGATCGAATCGATGCCGTCGGTTTTCTGCCCGTCGATCACCAGAAGGCCGCCTTGCGCGGCATCCGCTGCCTGCGCGATCAAGGCGCGTGCGCGGGCCTTGGCGCGCGGCACGAACACCACCGCCGCGCCGTAGGCAATTCCGTCGCGGGGGGCCTGCGCGGTCGTCCATCCGGCGGCGCTCAGCGCGTCGATATCGGGGCGGACCCCCGAAATCATGTCGCACCGCGCGCGCGGCAGCGCCGACAGGTCGGTATCGGCGCGCGGCGCAAATACCGCGATACGCCCGTCGCCGGGCAGGGCCAGCCCGCCATCGGTCAGGGCCAGCGACAGGCGCGAGGATGCCATGCGCCTATTCTTCCCGTTCCATCGTGCATTGCAGCGGGTGCTGATGGCGGCGGGCGAAATCCATCACCTGCGTCACCTTGGTTTCGGCGATCTCGTGGCTGAACACGCCGACCACGGCCAGGCCCTTCTTGTGGACGGTCAGCATGATCTCGAACGCCTGCGCGTGATTCATGCCAAAGAACCGCTCCAGGATATGCACGACGAATTCCATCGGGGTGTAATCGTCGTTCAGCAACAGCACCTTGTAGAGCGGCGGTCGCTTGGTCCTGGCGCGCGTCTCGACCACGACCGAGGCGTCGCCATCCCCGTTGCCTTCGCCATTGGTGCCGTCGGACATTTGTTCGTAGCGCTTTGTCATGCTGCGTGTCCTGATGCGTTTTCAAATCGGGGCGCGGGTGACTCTCTATATAACCTGTAAGGCGCCGGTGAAAAGAGGGGGGGCGGACGGCATTACCGAGGCCAGTGTTGGGGGCGGCCGCACACCTGCCCCAAAATGTTGATCCGCGTCGGAACAAAAACGATTTTTTACACAAAAAGAGTGCATTGCGCCCCGTTCTTGATATGCTATCCCTTAGCATACAGGCAAGGGTCAGACCGGAAAACCGGCGGCCACAAGAGCACGAGAGGCAGTTATCGTGAAGGCTCCGAGCAGGCAGTCGGCTCAGGCGGGCATGATGATTCTGGCGGCGGCATGGCTGCTGGTCATGACGATGAGCGCTGGCATCGCCGCCCCTTACGCCGCGATGGTAATGGATGCCCGCACCGGCAAGGTGCTGCATTCGCGCAATGCCGATACGCGCCTGCACCCCGCATCGCTGACCAAGATGATGACCCTTTATATTGTTTTCCAGGCTGTCGAGCACGGCGAGATCGGCCTTGACGACATGGTGCGCATCACCCGCAACGCCGCGTCCGAGCCGCCCAGCAAGCTGGGCCTGCGCGCCGGTCAACGGATCAAGCTGCGCTACCTGATCCGCGCGGCGGCGGTGAAATCCGCCAACGATGCCGCCACCGCGCTTGGCGAGGCGATCGAGGGAACCGAGGCCGCCTTTGCCCGCCGCATGAACCGCACCGCCAAGGCCATGGGCATGACGCGCACCACCTTCAAGAACATGCACGGCCTGACCGAGGCAGGGCACCTGTCCACCGCACGCGACATGACGATCCTGGGCCGGCACATCATTTACGACTACCCCGAGTATTACAACCTGTTCTCGCGCAAGACGGCCGATGCAGGAATCCGCCGCGTGCGCCACACCAACCGCCGGCTGCTGTCCGACTACCCCGGCGCGGACGGGATCAAGACGGGCTACACCCGCGCCGCGGGGTTCAACCTGGTGGCGTCGGCGCATCGCGGCCGCGAACGCGTCATCGCCACGGTGTTCGGCGGGCGGTCCACCGCCACGCGCAATGCGCGCGTGGCCGAATTGCTGAACATGGGATTTTCGCGCGCGCCCACGCAGGTTGCGCTGCGCCGGCCGCAAAAGCCACCCTACCAAGGGTCGAGCCGCCGCGCCGGCAAGACCATCCGCATCGTCACCACCGTCCAGCGCAGCCTGCGGCCGCGCCTGCGCCCGGCCCCGGCCGCGCCGCAGGCCGTCGCCGCGGTCAAGGATGGCGTGCAAGAGGTGCTCGCCGAGGTGCAGGCAGCCACCGACATCCCCGAGGACGTGGTGCCGCCCCGCGCCCGCCCGGCCGACCTGGCCACCACGGCAGAGGAAGAGGCCGTCATCGTGGCCGCCACCAACAGCCTGCCGCAGCAGGCCGAGGGCGACAGCGACCCCAACGCAGACAGCAGCGAGCGCGAGGTGGTCACACGCATCAGCACCTCGGGCGGGCGCGACTGGGGCATCAACCTGGGCCGCTACAACACCCGGCACGAGGCGCAAAGCGTGCTGCTCAAGACCGCGCTGCGTGAAATGTCCACGCTGGAGGGGACATTGCGCAAGGTGGTGCCGCGCGGCGGCGGCTATGATGCGCAGTTCATGGGCCTGGACCGCGACTCGGCCGATGTGGCCTGCCGCCGGCTACAGGCGCGCAAGATCACCTGCTTCATGCTGGCGCCGGGCTGAACCGGCAGGCGCGCGCCCTTCATGGCTTGGGGTGATCATCCCATTCGTCGTTCAGGATGCGCCGGCTGTCACCCTCGGGGTCGTCATACTGGTTTGACCTGATCGTGTAGATGAACCCCACCAGGCCGACACCGCCCAGCAGCAGGGAAATCGGGATCAGGTAGGTCAGGATATTCATGGCGTTACCTTAGCCGTAATGCGTTCAGCGACACCGTAATGGATGACGCGGACATCGCCAAGGCCGCGATCAGGGGCGTCGCCAGCCCGGCCACCGCCAGCGGCACGGCGATGATGTTGTAGGCCGTGGCGATGCGGAAATTCTCGCGGATGCGCCGGGTGGCCGCGCGCGCGGTATCCAGCGCCTGCGCGATCGGCGACAGATCGCCCCCCAGCAGCACGATATCCGAGGCCACCCGCGCCGCATCCAGCGCCGAGGCGGGCGAGATCGACACATGCGCCGCCGCCAGCGCCGCCGTATCGTTCAGCCCGTCGCCGACCATCAGAACGTGCCGCCCCTCCTGCGTTAACTGCTCGATGCGCGACAGCTTGTCATCCGGCAATGCCTCGGCCACCCAATCCGAGATGCCCAAACGCCCGGCCAGCGCCTCGACCGCGGGGGTGGAATCGCCGGAAATCAGGATCACCTGCTTGCCCGCGTCCATCAGGGCGCGCACGGCCTCGTCCGCGCCTTTGCGCAACCGGTCGCTGAAGGTGAAAGCCCGCGGCGCGCGCCCCTCGACCGACAGCCACGCGGCGGTTTCCACGCTCGATTGCGGCGCCTCCACCCACGAGGCGCGGCCAAGCCGCACCGTCAGCCCCTGCCAGAGCCCTTGCGTGCCATAGCCCGGCACCTCGGTCAGGTCGGTCACCTTGGCGGGGCGTATGCCGCCCTCGCGTGCCGCCGCGCTGAGCGCGCGCGACAGCGGGTGCGACGATGCCTCGGCCAGCGCCAGCGCGATTTGCAGGTCGGTGCGCGCGTGGCTGCCCATGTTGGTCAGCTCCGGCGTGCCTTCGGTCAGGGTGCCGGTCTTGTCGAACACCACCGTATCGACAGCCGCCAGACGCTCCAGCGCGGTGGAATGCTTGATCAGCATCCCGCGCTTGAACAATCGCCCCGACGCGGCGGTCGTCACCGCGGGCACCGCAAGGCCCAGCGCACAAGGACAGGTGATGATCAGAACGGCGGCGGCAATGTTCAACGCGGTGCGCACGTCCCACGTATAAAGGAACCAGCCCAGGAAACTGAGCGCCGACAGGATATGCACCCCCGGCGCGTATAGCTTGGCCGCCCGATCCGCCAGCGAGGTATAGCGCGAGCGCCCCGATTCCGCGATCGCCACCAGGTCGGCCATCCGGTGCAGCGACGTTTCCGCCCCCACCGCCGTGGCCCGCACCCTGAGCGGCCCGGTCAGGTTGACCTCGCCGGCGCTGACGGCCTGGCCCGGCGCGGCGAAAACCGGCACCGTTTCCCCCGTCAGCAGCGAGCGGTCCAACTCCGACGTGCCGCTGACGATCTCGCCATCGACGGGCATGCGCCCGCCGGGGCGCACCGCCACGATATCGCCAACCGTCACCTCGGCCACCGGCAGTTGCACCTCGGCCCCGTCGCGGATGACCATGGCGCGCGGCACCTCCAGCGCGGCCAGTTCCTCGGCCGCCGACCGCGCGATGGCGCGGGTGCGGTGATCCAGGTAGCGCCCCGCCAGCAGGAAGAACGTCAGCGCCAGCGCCGCGTCGAAATAAGCGTGCTCGCCCGACAGCGATGTCTCCCAAAGCGACGTGACCACCGCCAGCAGGATCGCCAGCGTGATCGGCACATCCATGTTGAGCTGCCCATGCCGCAGCGCCGCCCACGCGTTGCGGAAAAACGGCTGGCCGGAAAACGCGATGGTCGGCAGCGTGATCGCCGCCGATATCCAGTGGAACATGTCGCGCGTGGCGTCCTCTGCCCCAGACCAGACCGAGATCGACAGCAACATCACGTTCATCGCGGCGAACCCCGCCACCGCCAGCCGCATCAACAGGTCGCGCCCGGCCTTGTCGGTCTGGGTGGCGGCGATGGTGCCGGGGTCCAGCTCGTGCGCCTCGTATCCGATGGCGTCCAGCGCCGCGATCAGGTCTTGCGGCGTCACCTCCGGGTCCGCGTCCACCTGCGCGCGCTTCAGCGTCAGGTTCACCCGCGCCTCGCGCACGCCGGGATAGGCGGCCAGCGCGCGCTCGACCTTGGCGATGCAGGCCGAGCAATGGATCGTCGGCAGCGACAGCGCAATGCGCGCATCGCGCGCGGCGGCCTCACGCTCGGCCAGTGCCTCGGCCGCCGGAGCAGCCGAACAGGCCGGACAGGCCGAGATCGAAGGGCGCGCGGCATCGGCCATGGATCACCTTTTCACATGCAGGTTGAACCGCTGCTGAAACGATGTGCCGTCCGGCGCCACGGCATCCAGATGCACCACCCAGTTGCCCCCCGCCAGTTCCAGCGGCGCAACATAGGCCGAGCCGTTGAAGCTCAGGTCAGGCGCCACGTCCTGCGCCACCGTCGTCGCCCGGCCGATATTCACCGCCAGCTCGCGCGCCTCGACCGGGGCACCGCCCGCATCGGTGATCCGCAGCACCAGCACGCCATCGCCCTGATCGGCCCGCACGCTCCAGCCAAGCGCCTCTTGCGCGGCCTTGCGCTCGTTGAAGGTCTGGCTGGCAACATAGCCGTTGCGCACCTCCAGCCCCGGAAAGGTCTTGATCGCCGAATAGGCCAGCACAAGGTTGACCCCGACGATCACGGCAAAGGCGGCCGCGAAGCCCAGGAATACGTGCCGCCCGGTGATTTTGCGTTCGGACATCAGTTGCCCTTCCCGTTAAAGATGGTGTCCTTGTAGACGCGGTCGCCGTTGGCGTTGTCCTCGACCCAGATGCGGATATCGACACGTTCGCTCATGGCCGGATCGGACCGGGCCGGCGCGGTGACATAGACGCGCTGTTGCATCGTGCTGTCGGCGGGCACCGGAACCGAGCTGTAAGGCGTGCCCTCGATCTGCAAGTGCAGCGACGAATCGCCCTTGACCGCCAGGTTGAACATGCGTTCCTCGCCATGCTTGTTGCGCAACCGCACGTCATAGGTGTTGCGGATCGCGCCATCGGACATGGTGACATAGGTCGGGTTGCGCACCGGCGCCACCGTCACGCCAATATCCGCGCGCACGAACAGTGCCACGATCAGGCCCACGCCAACCAGCGCCCAAAGCACGGTATAAAGGATCGTGCGCGGGCGGAACACGTGCTGCCATATCGGCTTGGGCGGATGGCCCGCGCGCTCGCGCGTCTCGTCGGTCAGCGCCATGTAGTCGATCAATCCGCGCGGCTTGCCGATCCGCTCCATCACGTCGTCGCAGGCATCGATGCACAGCGCGCAGGTGATGCATTCAAGCTGCTGACCGTCGCGGATGTCGATGCCCATCGGGCAGACATTGACGCAGGCCATGCAATCGATGCAATCGCCCAGCTCCTCGGCGCCCTCGCCCTTGCGGTGCTTGCCGCGCGGCTCGCCGCGCCATTCGCGGTAGCCCACGACAAGGCTGTCCTCGTCCAGCATCGCCGCCTGGATGCGCGGCCAGGGGCAGGCGTAGATGCATATCTGCTCGCGCGCGAAGCCCCCGAACAGGAACGTCGTCAACGTCAGGACCAGGACGGTGATATAGGCCACCGGATGCGCGTCCAGCGTGAACAGATCACGCGCCAGCGTCGGCGCATCGGCGAAATAGAACACCCACGCGCCGCCCGTCGCCAACCCGATCAGGAGCCACGACACCCATTTCGTCACGCGCAGGCGCGCCTTGCGGAAATCCAGCTTTTTCTGGCGGTGCAGGCGCAGCCGCGCGTTGCGGTCGCCCTCGATCCACCGCTCGACCAGAATATACAGATCGGTCCATACCGTCTGCGGGCAGGCATAGCCGCACCACACCCGGCCCAGCGCCGAGGTGAACAGGAACAGGCCCAGCCCCGCCATCACCAAAAGCCCCGCGATGAAATAGAACTCGTGCGGCCATATCTCGATCCAGAAGAAAAAGAACCGCCGGTTCGCCAGGTCGATCAGCACCGCCTGGTCCGGCAGGCTCGGCCCCCGGTCCCACCTGATCCACGGCGTGACATAGTAGATGCCCAGCGTGACGATCATGATCGCCCATTTCAGGTTGCGGAACTTGCCCGAAACACGGCGGGGAAAGATCGGCTCGCGCGCCTCATAAAGGCTCGGTGGGGCTTCGGGTTCGGTGTTGGCCACGGATTCGCTCCGAAATATGTGTCTGGGATTGTGCCCTTTTCACAGGGTTGAGGCCAGAGGGCTTTGACCTGTGTCAAATCTGAGTCTGATACCTACCTATTCCTTTCGCCCGCCTCCTCCAACGCGGCCTGCCGCCGCAGCCACGCCGCAAAGGCCCGCGCTGGCGGGCGCAACACGCCGGGGCGCGTCACGATGTAATAGGCGGTATCCTCGGGCTCTTCGAACAACAGCCGCAGACGCCCCGCGGCGATGTCGTCCTGCACCCATTGCAGCACCGTCAGCGACACCCCCTGCCCCTGCCTCAGCCCCTCCAGCAGCAGGTTGCCGGGCACCTGCGTCAGCCCCCCGGCGCGGCGCGTCGCCAGCCCCTTCTTGCGCAGCCAATCGGTCGCCTCGTTGGTGCCGTATTCCTGCACCCACGGCAGATCCAGCAGGTCCGCCGGCCCGTCGATCCGCCGCTCGCCCACCAGCGACGGCGCCGCCACCACCACCAGCGGCGAGGTGAACAGCCGCTCGGCCTGCAACCCCGGCCAGTGGCCCAGCCCGTGACGCACCGCGATGTCGATGCCCCCCGGCTCCAGCGCGACGCGCTGCGGGGTGGGGTTGATCATCACGTCCACCTCGGGGTGGCGATTGCGGAAATCCACCAGCCGCCCCATCAGCCATTGCGCGGCAAAGCTGGGCGTCGTCGTCACCTGGAGCGGGCGGCCCTCGTCGGCATCCCTCAGCGCCTCGACCGCGCGCGCGATGGCCCCGAACCCAAGGCTCAATGCCTCGGCAAGCTGCCCGCCCTCCGCCGTCAGCGACAGCGCCCGGCCCGAGCGATCCACCAGCGCCACGCCAAGCCGCGCCTCCAGCGCCTTGACCTGCTGGCTGATCGCGGCATGGCTGACATTAAGCTGCGCGCCCGCTGCTGCGGTCGATCCGGTCTCGGCCAGCGCGGCAAAGGCGCGCAGGGCCGAAAGGGGCGGCATATCCAGCCAATCCATTTGTAAGGTTGCCTTACGTATCTTGTTTTTTCCTGAGTCGCATCGTTGCACGCAAAGGCGTATATGTGAAGCACGATCAAATCGGGAAAGGAACGGCTATGATGTATCTATTCGCAAAATCTTTCATGACTGCTACCCGTTTCGAAGGCGGCAATCCGACCCCCGAAGCGCGCCCTGGCACACCGGAAAGCAAGCCAACCCTGCGCGCGCGCCTTGCGACCCCCACCAGGACGCAAACGGCGCAGGGCGAAGGCTAGCGTTCGGCATCTGCCAGAAGGCTCCGGCGCCGCGTCCGGTGCTGTTTCGATCACGCCGATGAAAGTTAGGGCGGCAGCAACGCTGCCGCCCAGGACGTGTGTGATGGCCTGTTGCGGACGTTGGGCTATTGTCTGAAGAGCCGCGCGGTGCCCGACCGCCGGGTGGGCGCTGCAACGATCGTGGATGGCACTTTATACCCGCCAAATACCTCTGTTTTATCAATCATTTGATACGCTGGCAAAAGCGCCCGCCCGGGGGGGCGGTCGGGCGCTGCGCGGCGGCGCGTTCCGCGCCTTGATTCCGCGCATTGGTGCCTGGCCTTCAACGACCCCTCCAGGCCAGTCGCGACAACAATCCCCTGGCCTGACCCGCTTGCAAAGGCCCTATGGCCGCCACCATGCATCTTGCGCCAGACGGGATGCGCTTGACGATCAGCGATTTTTCGGGAGTGTAATAAACCGCACCGGCCCTCCAGGAAACGCGCGAACAGGACGGAGAGCCGGTGCTAACCCATGGGGGTGACCCCATGGGTATTCTTTTACCCGATGGCGGTTATTCACCGCCGCCGAGTTGATGGACATAGGTGGCCACGGCCCGGATCTCGGCTTCGGACAGATCGGCCCCGCCCATCGGCGGCATGATCCCGAACCGGGCGTTGATCACAGTATCCTTGACGGTCGCGTAATCGCCACCATAGAGCCAGATCGCGTCGGTCAGGTTCGGCGCGCCCTGGAACTGGTCGCCGGTGCCGTCCACGCCATGGCACGAGGAACAGTTGATGTCGAACACCTCTGCCCCCGCCTCGACCAGCGCCGGGTCTTGCGGCTCATAGCTGGGCGACAGGCTCATCACGTAGTTGACAACCTGCTCCACCTCTTCGGGGGCCAGGATCTCACCGAACGCGGGCATCTGCGACCAGCGCGCATCGGGGTCTTCCTCGTTGCGGATGCCGTGGGCGACGGTGGTGTGGATGTCCTCGATCGTGCCACCCCACAGCCATGCATCATCCAGCAGGTTGGGATAGCCCCCTGCCTGCACGCCCGCCGCGCCGGACCCGTGGCACTGCGCGCACCAGGTCTGGAACACGGCCGCGCCGGCATCGGTGGCATAGCCGCTCAGTTCCGGATCGTCGGCGATCGCCGTCAACTCGACCGAGGCCAGCCGCTCGTTGATCGCCGCGTTGGCCTGTTCGGCCTGCTCGATCTCGGCCGCGACATTGGCCCGCGTGGACCATCCCAGAAGGCCGGGCGTGGCCGCCTTGATGCCGGGCCAGGCCGGGTAGGCGATGGTGTAGAGGATCGCCCAAACGATCGTGGCATAGAAGGTCCACAGCCACCACCGCGGCAGCGGCGTGTTGAGTTCCTCGATGCCGTCCCACTCGTGGCCGGTGGTTTCGACCTCGGTCTTCTTCTTCTGCGGTTGTTTTGCCATGGTCCTCACGCCTCCTTGGGTCGTGCGTCGCGCGTCTTGGCGGCGGTGTCGTCATCGCCCTTGCGGGGCGCCGGTGCATCGTCGTGCCGGAACGGAATGTTCGCGACATCGCGGTAGGCCTTTGTCGATCCGGGGCGGAAGGCAAAGATCACCACCCCGATGAAAAAGGCGAACAGCGCCAGCAATACCCAGCTATCGGCGAACTGTCTGAGCAGGGAATAGGTTTCCATGTGTTCCCCCTTTCTCAGCGGCTTGCGTCAGGCGTGAAGGTCGAGAAATCGACCAGCGTGCCCAGCATTTGCAGATACGCGATCAGGGCGTCCGCCTCGGAAATTCCGGGCTGCCCGTCGAAATTGCGCACCTGCACATTGTCGCCATACCGCTCGTTCAGGCCATCGATGCCGTCGCCGAATGGATCGATCTGCGCCGCGAAATCGGCCTTGGCGTTCTCGATCATGTCATCGGTGTAAGGCACCCCCACCATCGCGTGCGTCGATAGCAGATCCTCGATGTATTCGCCGTCGATCAGGCGATCTTCGAGGAACCCGTATTTCGGCATCACCGATTCAGGCACCACCGATTGCGGATCACGCAGGTGATCCACGTGCCACGCGTCCGAGTAACGCCCGCCGACACGCGCCAGGTCCGGCCCCGTGCGCTTGGAGCCCCACTGGAACGGGTGGTCATACTGCGATTCCGCAGCAAGGCTGTAGTGGCCGTAGCGCTCTACCTCGTCACGCATCGGGCGGATCATCTGGCTATGGCAGACGTAGCACCCCTCGCGCACGTAGATGTCGCGCCCGGTCAGTTCCAGCGGGGTGTAGGGGCGCATGCCCTCTACATCCTCGATGGTGTTTTCCAGCCAGAACAGCGGGGCGATCTGAACGATCCCCCCGATGGTCACAACCAGGAAGGCGAAGATCGTCAGAAGCGTGATGTTCTTCTCGAGGATCGTGTGTTTTTCCAGAATTGCCATCTCTCCGGCCCTCCTTATTCAGCCGGAACCGTGGAATTCGTGGCCTCTACGGCCGGCGAACGCCTAACGGTCATCCAGAGGTTGTAGCACATGATGATGGCACCAGCGAGGAACAGAACCCCACCCAATCCGCGCACCACATACATCGGGAACTTGGCGGCAACCGTGTCGGCGAACGCGTTCACGAGGAACCCGTTTGCATCCACTTCGCGCCACATCAGGCCCTCCATGATGCCGGTCACCCACATGGATGCGGCGTAGAGGATGATGCCTATCGTGGCCAGCCAGAAGTGCCAGCTCACCAGGCTCAGGCTATAGAGCCGCTCGCGGTTCCACAGCTTGGGCACCAGGAAGTAGAGCGCGCCAAAGGTGATCATGCCGTTCCAGCCAAGCGCGCCGGAATGCACGTGCCCGATGGTCCAGTCGGTGTAGTGCGACAGCGAATTCACCGCGCGGATCGACATCATCGGCCCCTCGAACGTGGACATGCCGTAGAAGCCCACCGAAATCACCATCATCCGGATGATCGGATCGGTGCGCAGCTTGTCCCACGCGCCCGAG
>CAZOKA010000041.1:0-12313 GCA_964580265.1 uncultured Rhodobacterales bacterium
GTGGTGGGGCAGGGGCCGCATTTCTGGGCCGCCCCGTTCGAGATCGGCGCCGAATTCGGCGGTCTCGGCCCGGCGCATGCCTTCCCCGATCCGCACCTGCCGCCGACCAAGCTGTCAGCGCATGCCAACACCACCATCGGCATTGTCGCAACCGATGCCGCGCTGACACAGGCACAATGCACCCGTATGGCCACCGCCGCACATGACGGGTTCGCGCGCGCACTGCTGCCCGCGCATACCCCGATGGATGGCGATCTGATCTTTGCCGCAGCCACCGGCGCGCGGCCACTTGGCGATCCGCTGTCCGAAACGCTCTATCTCGGGCACGCGGCTGCTACCTGCATGGCGCGCGCCATCGCCCGCGGCGTGCACGCGGCCACGCCCGCGCCCGGCAATCCGCTGCCTTGCTGGAGCGAGCTTTAGGCCGCGCCGCGCGTCAGGGTCAGGAACACTTCCTCGAGATCCGCCTGTTCGGTGCGCACGTCGCTGATCGAGATACCCGCGGCGCGCACCGCCTCCAGAACCGCCTCGGCGGGTGTCTGCCGCGCGTGGTAATGCAGCGCCAGCGCGCCATCCGCGCGCTGCTCCACCTGCACACCCTCGGCTACGGGCAGGGTTTTGGGCGGGCTGGCGGGCTGGATCACCATGGTCTTGTTATCTATCCGTCCCAACAAGTTGGCGGTGCTGTCGCAGGCCACCACGCTACCCTTGTTGATGATGGCGATCTCGTCGCACATCTCCTCGGCCTCTTCCAGGTAATGCGTGGTCAGGATAATCGTCATCCCCTGCTGGTTCAGGCGCCGCACGTTGGCCCACAGCATCTGGCGCAGCTCGATGTCCACGCCCGCCGTCGGCTCGTCCAGTACCAGGATATGCGGATGATGCACCAGCGCCTTGCCCAGCAGCAACCGCCGCCGCATGCCCCCCGACAGGGTGCGCGAATAGGCGTCGGCCTTGTCCTCCAGCCCGACCAGCCGCAGGATCTCGTCGGTGCGCCGTTGCGATTTGGGTACGCCATACAGCCCTGCCTGAACTTCCAGCGCGCCGCGCGGCCTGAAAAACGGATCAAGGTTCAGCTCCTGCGGCATCACCCCGATCGACGCGCGCGACTGGCGCGGGTTCACATCCTGGTCGAATCCCCAGATCCGCACCAGGCCCGATGTCTTGATGACCAGCCCTGCCAGGATGTTGATCAACGTCGATTTACCCGCTCCGTTCGGTCCCAAAAGGCCGAAAACCGATCCGGTCGGTATGCTCAGGTCGATGCCCTTCAGCGCTTCATGCGGTGCCGTGCCCTTGCCGCCGGCATATGTCTTGCGTAGCTGCTCGATTTCGATGGCGTTGCTTGCCATGGTGCACTTGCCCCCGCGTTTATCATCGCTCATAACGGACCTAGTTCAGTTCGATCCAAAAGGGAATGACCCCAGATGACCATCGAAGCCCCGGAAACCAAGGTCGTGGACAAATGGCGCATCGCCTGTGACGGCGGCGAAGGCGCGCTCGGCCACCCCCGCGTGTGGCTTCAGATCCCGCACGAACAGGGCTGGATCGAGTGCCCCTATTGCGACGCGAAGTTCATTCATCGGGAGTTCGAAGGCAAGGTCTGACTGCCCTGCACTTCAAGAGCGGTGCGCCCCTTCCGGGGCGCGCTGGATCTCTCGTCGTCGCCCTCCGGGCGTCTCCTCGGGCGCAGGCTTACAGGTGATGCTCTTGTTGTGACCAAGGCATTCGCGGTAGGCTCAGGAGCCTCCGGCAGGAGTATTTTGGGCAAGATGAAGAGAATGAGAGTCCATCAGGTTTCATCTTGCAATAAATACTCATGGGGGAGCCGCGCGGTACGCGCGGCGGGGGCGGAGCCCCCATTATCATGCATAAAGCGTGGCGGAGCCACTCCGCTTTGAAAGTTGACAGGAAGTCACTGGAAGCGGTGGCCGGGCCGTGGCATACCGGCAGGCACGGATCAGCAGGGGAGCGGGCGCATGACATTCGGCAAGGGGTGCCATTTGCATCTGATCGACGGGTCGGCTTTCATTTTCCGGGCCTATCACGCGCTGCCGCCGTTGACACGTAAATCCGATGGGCTGCCGATCGGTGCGGTGGCGGGGTTTTGCAACATGTTGCAGCGCTATATCGACGGAAACGCCGCCGACCGCGATGCGCCGACCCATGTGGCGGTGATTTTCGACAAGGGCAGTCACACCTTTCGCAACGATCTTTATGATCAGTACAAGGCCAACCGCGACGAGATGCCAGAGGATCTGCGTCCGCAGATCCCGCTGACCCGCCGCGCGACCGAGGCGTTCAATATCGCCTGCAAGGAGCTGGAGGGTTTCGAGGCCGACGACATCATTGCCACGCTGGCGTGTCAGGCGCGCGACGCCGGCGGGCGGGTGACGATCATCAGTTCCGACAAGGACCTGATGCAACTGGTCGGCGGCGGGGTCGAGATGCTGGATGCGATGAAGAACCGCCGCATCGACCGCGACGGTGTGATCGAGAAGTTCGGCGTGCCGCCAGAGCGTGTCGTCGATGTACAGGCGCTGGCCGGTGACAGCGTCGATAACGTCCCCGGCGCGCCGGGGATCGGGATCAAGACAGCGGCGCTGCTTATCAACGAGTTCGGCTCGCTCGAAGAGTTGCTGGATCGGGCCGAGGAAATCAAGCAGCCCAAGCGCCGCCAGACCCTGATCGACAAGCGCGAGCAGATCGAGTTGTCCAAGCGACTGGTGCAACTTGACGAGGGGATGGAGCTGGATTTCACCCTGGACGATCTGGAGGTGCGCGAGCCCGATGCCGACACCCTGCTGCGCTTCCTGGCCGAGATGGAGTTCCGCACCCTATCCAAGCGGATCGCCGACGCGCTTCACGTCGAGGCGCCGGTGATCCCAGACACCGATCCGCGCGGCACCGAGCGTGACACCGCCGCCGCCGACACGCCCGAGGATTTGCCATTCGATCCGGATGCCTATGAATGCGTCGCCACGCAGGAAGCGTTGGATCAATGGATTGCCGAGATCCGCGCGCGTGGCTACGTCGCGGTGGATACCGAGACGACCTCGCTCAACGAGATGACCGCCGATCTGGTCGGGATATCGCTCTGTGTCGAGGCCGGGCGCGCCTGTTACATCCCGCTTGCCCACAAGAGCGAGGGCGAATCGGATGGGCTGTTCGGATCGGACGCGCCCGCCGATGGGCAGTTGGATCGCGATGCGGTGCTGGATGCCCTGCGCCCGGTTCTGGCTGACGATTCGATCCTCAAGATCGGGCAGAACATGAAGTACGACGCCAAGGTTCTGGCGCGCTTCGGGGTCGATATCACGCCGTTCGACGACACGATGCTGATGTCCTACGCGATGAACGCAGGCCTGCACGGGCATGGCATGGATACCCTGTCGGAGCGGTACCTTGCGCACACACCAATCCCGATCAAGCATCTGATAGGTAGTGGAAAATCGGCCATCACGTTCGACAGGGTTCCCGTCGCCGAGGCGGTGAAATACGCCGCCGAGGATGCTGATATCACCCTGCGCCTGTGGCAGATGTTCAAGCCGCAGCTTCATCAGGTCCACGTCACCACCGTATACGAGACGCTGGAACGCCCGCTTGTCCCGGTTCTGGCCGCGATGGAGCGCGCCGGCGTCAAGGTCGATCGGCACACCCTGTCGCGCATGTCGGGCAAGTTCGCGCAGAAGATGGCGGCGCTGGAGGACGAGATTCACGAGTTGGCCGGAGAGCGGTTCAACGTCGGCAGCCCCAAGCAGTTGGGTGAGATCCTGTTCGACAAGATGGCGCTGGAAGGCGGCAAGCGTGGCAAGACCGGCGCCTATGGCACCGGCGCCGATGTGCTCGAGGATCTGGCGGCCGAGCATGACCTGCCCGCCCGCGTTCTGGACTGGCGCGCGCTGGCCAAGTTGAAATCGACGTACACGGATGCCTTGCAGGAACACATCAACCCTGAAACGGGCCGCGTGCACACCTCCTACATGCAGACGGGCGCCAATACCGGGCGATTGTCCTCGACAGACCCGAACTTGCAAAACATTCCCGTGCGCAGCGAAGACGGCCGCCGCATCCGCGAGGCGTTCGTCGCCGAGCCGGGCAATGTCCTGGTCAGTCTCGACTATTCCCAGATCGAGCTGCGCATCCTGGCCCATATCGCCGGGATCGACGCCCTGAAGCAGGCGTTCCGCGACGGTCAGGACATCCACGCCATGACCGC
The DNA here is from genome assembly GCA_964580265.1 of uncultured Rhodobacterales bacterium. Taxonomy (GTDB): domain Bacteria; phylum Pseudomonadota; class Alphaproteobacteria; order Rhodobacterales; family Rhodobacteraceae; genus Sediminimonas. The sequence continues at coordinate 4,220 of CAZOKA010000041.1, forward strand.
GTCCGAGATGTTCGATGTCCCGATGGACGAGATGACGCCGGATGTTCGCCGCAAGGCCAAGGCGATCAATTTCGGCGTGATCTACGGCATTTCCGGGTTCGGGCTGGCGCGAAACCTGCGCATTCCGCGATCCGAGGCGCAGGGATTCATCGACCGCTACTTCGAACGGTTTCCAGGCATTCGCGCCTATATGGACGATACCGTCGCTTTCGCCAAGGAGCACAAGTTCGTCCAGACGATGTTCGGCCGCAAGATCCACACGCCCGAGATTTCGGCCAAGGGCCCCGGCGCAGGGTTTGCCAAGCGCGCCGCGATCAACGCGCCGATACAGGGTACTGCCGCCGATATCATCCGCCGCGCCATGATCCGCATGCCGGGCGCGATAGACGGCACTGGCGCGACGATGTTGCTACAGGTGCATGACGAATTGATATTTGAGGTGCCCGAGGATGGCGTCGATACCCTCATCGCCCGCGCCCGAGAGGTGATGGAGGGCGCCTGCGCCCCGGTACTCAAGCTTGACGTGCCGCTGACGGTGGACGCGGGCCAGGGCGCGAATTGGGCCGAGGCGCATTGAGAGGCGTGCACACCCGAGCGAGCATTCATCATCATGCCGGGTATTCGTGGACAATCGGGTGAAAAAGAGAGCCTGAGCAGTCCGCGGCGAACTTCCGCGGCCTGCTCATATTGGGCCTTACTTCATTCCCTCGACGATCGTGTCGGCGCAGGAGTCCGCCACGTCCGAGCGATATTTTTCGCTCACGTTGTCAACCCATCCGGCGTCAACCACGAAGTTGTCGCGCTGATAGCGGGATTCTTCCTTCAGCAACGCGATCTTTTCCGGTTGCCGTTCGGCTTTTACCACGCACAGCGGTGTGAATGCTTGCACGATGGCTGTTTCTGCTCCGGCTGCCTGCATGTTGCGTGCCGTGCTGCCGGTCACCCAGCCGCCCCAGGCAAATCCGATGATGATGGCGACTACCGCGCCGCCGACTGCACCCCAGACGACGGGTTTCGTGGATTCTGGAAGATTCATTTTTGATTACCTTTATCTTTGTGGTTTGTTTCCCAACAAATCCCAGATAACGGCAGGATATCTTGGGCCAACATGTGTTACGGCCTCTGTCCTGATTGGGTATCATCTAAAATATTCCGGCGCACGACTGTTAATATTGTTTCTGATCACGACGCGCGCGAGGCAGGCACACCGCCCAAGGCCAGCCCAACCAAGCTTGATGCGTTACAGAACGCCCGCCCGCCGCACCAGAGGCTTGCGACGATCAGCGCGCATTTCCGGTGTGACAGGGCGGGTCATGCTGAAAGCATGGCGCTGGTATGACCGCGCCGCAGACAGCAAGAACGGCAGCCCTGCAAAATCCGCATGGGCAAAGGCAGGGGCAGAAGTAGACCGATGGCACGGGTCTCGCTACCCATCAAGATGCGCACGCGCATAGGCATCGTACCAGTCCAGGCAACCAGGATTGGCCATCGCATCAGGCGTGGCGACCTTTTCCATGGGTTGACCCAGAAGGCGCTTCTTGATCGGCACCTCCATCTTCTTGCCGGTCAGCGTATAAGGGATATCAGGTGCAGCCACGATCCGGTCAGGCACATGCCGGGGCGACACGTTTCGCTTGAGGCCCGCGATGATCCGATCCTTGAGTGCCTCATCCAGTTCGGCGCCTTCGGTCAGGCGCAGGAACAGGATCATGCACGAGGCCTGACCGAGATATTCGAGATCGACCACCAGGCTATCGGTCACTTCCGGCTGATCCTCGACAACGCGGTAGATCTCGGCCGTGCCCATGCGAATTCCGTGGCGGTTGATCGTGGCATCGGACCGGCCATAGATGATTGCGCCGCCCGCTGGCGTGATCCTGACCCAGTCACCGTGCCGCCAGACGCCGGGATAGGTGCTGAAGTAGCTGTCGTGCAGACGCGAGCCGTCGATATCGCCCCACAGATAGAGCGGCATCGAAGGCATCGGCATGGTACAGACCAGCTCGCCCACATCGTCAATGACCGGGTTTCCGGCCTCGTCAAAAGCTTCGACCTTGGCACCCAATGCGCGACACTGCATTTCTCCCACGCGGACAGGCAGCATGGGATTGCCGGCAAGGAAGGCACCGGCGAAATCCGTGCCGCCGGCGATCGGGGCCAGCCAGATATCGGGGCGCACGGCGTCGTAAACCCAGGTATATGCCTCGGGCGGTAGTGGTGAGCCGGTGGAACCCAGCATCCGAAGACGGCTCAGATCGGCGATCTCGCGTGGAACGATCCCGGTCTTCATGCAGCCGGTGAACCAAGCAGCGCCAGCACCAAAGGCGGTCAGACCCGCGTCGTCGATGAACCGCCACAGCCGCCCCATGTCGGGCACGTTGGGGCTGCCTTCGGCCAGGGCGATGGTGGCCCCCACCAACAGCCCGCCTATCTGCGCGTTCCACATGATCCAGCCGGTGGAGGTGAACCACGAGAACACGTCATCCGGCCCGAGATCGGAATGCAGGCCGAGCAGCTTGAGGTGCTCCAGCACGACACCGCCATGACCGTGCACGATTGGCTTGGGCGCGCCCGTGGTGCCAGATGAATAGACCACCCAAAGCGGATGATCGAACGCCACCATTTCCGGCGCGAAAGCGGCCTGCGCCGTGATCAGCCTGGCGTAGTCATGGCGCCCTATCCGCTGTGGCCGTGCAACGCTGTCCGCGTCATCCATGCTGATCCAATGGGACAGGCTGTCCAACCCACTCAACAGCGCCTCGACCTCGGCGCTGCGATCATGCCAGCGGCCTCCGAACTCGTATCCCGAGGTGGTGAAAATCACCTTGGGATCAATCTGGCGGAACCGGTCGAGAACCGTCGCCGCCCCCATGTCCGGGGCACACAGAGACCATACCGCGCCAACGCTGGCCGTGGCCAGGAACGCGACGACCGTTTGCGGCGTGTTGGGCAGATAGCCCACCACCCGATCACCGGGGCGCACGCCCATATCTCGCAGGGCACTGGCCAGTGAGGCAACCTGCTCCTGAATGGTTTGCCAGTCCAACTCTGTTACCGTGCCAGTTTCGGCCTGGTGGATGATCGCGGCGCGGTCGGGGCGCACATGGCGCATTACCTGCGCGGCATAGTTCAGACATGCGCCGGGAAACCACTCGGCCCCGGGCATTTCGCGACGCACCAGAACCGCCGAATGCGGTGTGGGCGAATACACGTCAAACCAATCCCAAAGCGCCTGCCAGAACGCTTCGGGTTCTTCGGTGGACCACGTCCACATCTGCGCGTAATCGTCGAAGTTCAGGCCGCGATCCTGCACCAGCCACGCCATGAAGGCGGCCATGCGGCTATTGTCGCTCAATGCCGCGGGCGGCATCCAATCTGCGCTCATGCTGTTTTTCCCTCCCCGGTATCTACCCGACACATCAGGGGGCAGAGCGGCGCGCAGGTCAAGCACCCGCACGCCGATCATCCGGGTAGCGTTGTCGCTGCCGCCCGCCCGATCACATGGAGGCCAATAGCGCCTCGCCGCCCGACACCTCGCATTGACCGGGGCTTTCCTCGGCTTGCAGGATTGTGACCTCGCCATCGTCGACAAGCATCGCGTAGCGCCGCGAGCGCCCGATCAGCCCTGCCGGCGGTGCGTCGAAATCCATGCCGATGGCGCGGGTGAACTCGCTACCCGCATCGCCCAGCATGGTGATGCCGGCGTCCGTTGCGCCCGTCGCCTCGCCCCAGGCCTTCATCACGAACGGATCGTTGACGCTGATGCAGATGATCTCGTCCACGCCCTTGCTGTCAAATTCTTCCTTAGTGCGGATGAAGCTGGGCAAATGCGCGGAATGACAGGTTGGTGTAAACGCCCCGGGAACTGCAAAGATCGCGACCTTGCGGCCCTTCAGACGCTCGCGCAACGGCACTTGTTGGGGCCCCTCGTCGCCCATCTGTACCAATGTCACATCGGGGAGTTTGTCACCTGCGGAAATGGTCATGTTGTTCTTTATCCTCATGAATTGCGTTTGTCGTCCGGTGCGATATAGGCTGCGGCGGGTGGGTTGCAATTGAACCCACGAAAAACAGGGGCAGTCATGGATGATGTGGTCGTCATAGGTGCTGGACAGGCCGGTGCATCACTGGTCGCGCGCCTGCGCAGCCGGGGTTTCGAGGGGCATGTCACCCTTCTGGGAGCCGAACCCGTCGCCCCATATCAGCGCCCGCCACTGTCCAAGGCGTATCTTCTGGGCGACATGGACGTGAGCCGCCTGCTACTACGGCCTGAAAGCTATTACGCGGATAACGCGATAACCCTGCGCACCGATACCGCCGCCGCCGCCATCGACCCGGATGCGCGGCGTGTGGTGCTGGCAGATGGGGAAACGCTTCCCTTTGGCAACCTGGTGCTGGCCACCGGCGCGGTGCCGCGCCGCCTGCCCACCGACATTGGCGGTGATCTGGAGGGCGTGCACGTCGTGCGGACGCTGGCCGACGTCGATGCGCTGGCCCCGGCGTGCCAGCCCGGCGCGCGGCTGCTCATCGTGGGCGGAGGGTATATCGGGCTGGAGGCTGCGGCCGTCGCCGCAAAGCTGGGCCTGCACGTCACCCTGATCGAGGCGGCCGAGCGCATTCTTGGCCGTGTGGCCGCGCCGGAGACGGCGAGTTTTTTCCGCGATCTGCACCGCGCCCACGGCGTGGATATCCGTGAGGGCGTGGCGCTTGATCGACTGACAGCCGAGGCTGGCCACGTTACCGGCGCACGCCTGGCCGATGGCAGCACGATACCCGCCGACCTGGTGATCGTCGGCATCGGCATCACCCCTGACACCGCGCTTGCCGAGGCGACTGGCCTTGCCACCGACAACGGCATCGCCGTGGATGCGCAGGGCCGCACCAGCGCGCCCGGCATATGGGCGGCGGGCGATTGCGCATCGTTCCCGCATGACGGCGAACGCCTGCGGCTGGAATCTGTCCCCAACGCCATTGACATGGCCGAGTGCGTGGCGGACAACATCCTAGGGGCCGAAACGGCCTATGTGCCGAAACCGTGGTTCTGGTCCGACCAATACGATGTCAAACTTCAGATTGCGGGCCTGAACACCGGCTACACGCGCGTTGTCACCCGCCCCGGCACGCGCGATGGAAGCGTGTCATTCTGGTATTACGCAGGCGATCGCCTGCTGGCGGTGGACGCCGCGAACGAGCCGCGCGCCTACATGATCGGCAAGCGCCTGATCGAGGCGGGCCAATCCCCCGCCCCCGCGCAAGTGGCCGACCCGGAAACCGACCTCAAGAAGCTGCTGCAATCATGAGGATCATCGCCGGACAGTGGCGCAGCCGCGCCTTGGCCTCGGTCGGCAAGGGCGATGCCGGCGCGCATCTGCGGCCCACAACGGACCGGACCCGCGAAAGCCTGTTCAGCATGCTTGCGGGCGGCCGTTTCGACGATCCGATCACCGACGCGCGGGTGTTGGACTTGTTTGCCGGAACCGGCGCATTGGGCCTTGAGGCGCTGTCGCGCGGCGCAGCGCGGGCCACATTCGTCGAGGACGGGCGCAAGGCACTTTCGCTGTTGCGTCAGAACGTGGAAATCTGCGGCGCGCAGGAGCGCAGCACCATTTTGCGCCGTGATGCGCGCCGCATGGGCATGAACGAGGGCGCCGCGCATGACCTCGTCTTTCTTGACCCGCCCTACGGCAAAGGGTTGGGCGAAAAGGCCCTGACCGCCGCGCTGACCGGCGGCTGGATCGCGCCGGGTGCCCTCGTCGTTTGGGAGGAAAGCGCCGAGATCGTTCCGCCCGAGGGTCTTACGCGCCTTGACAGCCGCCGTTATGGCGACACCGAAATCACCCTTCTGCGTGCCCGATAGCGGACGCACCCGAAATCGTGAATCAATTTTGTTGCCAATTGTGATACCCTGATGGTCAGAACTTGGATCGGCCGTCCCTCCGGCCCTGTGAACAACCCTCAGTGGCCGCTGGCGAGACGGGTGCGCAAGCAAGGAGGACGTGATGGTCAAGACGATTGGAAATCCACTTTCATGGATTGGACGGGCGGCGACCGATACCGGTCACACCGTCGAGGTGGTTGCCGGCAACCTTGGCAGTACCCACATCGGCCCGCCCAGGGTAAACAAGATCGGGCTGGATGCGATCGGCCGCGCGCTGCGGTTGGGACTCGACGATTTTGCCGCGTTTCGAACCGACGTGATCTTTCTGGTGGCGATCTACCCGATCATCGGCATCCTGCTGGCGCTGCTGGCCTTCGATATGGCGCTGCTGCCGCTGTTCTTTCCGGTGGCGGCGGGCTTTGCCCTGGTCGGCCCCGTGGCGGGTGTCGGGCTGTACGAGATGAGCCGCCGCCGCGCGGCTGGTGAACCCGCCCGTTGGAGCGCGGCACTGGGCGCCTTGCACGCCAACGTGATCGGGCCGGTGGTGGTGCTTGGCCTTTACCTGCTGGCGCTGTTCACTCTGTGGATGTTTGCCGCCAATGCGATCTACATCTCGACACTGGGCCCCGAGACCCCCGAAAGCATTCGCAGCTTCCTGAATGATGTTCTGACCACCCCGCAAGGCTGGGCCATGATCGGCTTGGGGCTGGGCGTGGGATTCTTGTTCGCGCTGGTGGTTCTGGTCACCAGCCTCGTGTCATTCCCGATGCTGACAGACAGGCCGATTGGCATTCCGATGGCTGTGGCCACGTCATTGCGCGTCGCGCGCGAAAACCCTGTCACGGTGCTGACTTGGGGGTTCATCGTTGCGGTCTCTCTGGCCGTAGCCGCGATCCCGATGTTCGTCGGCCTGATCATCGTCATGCCACTTCTGGGGCATGCCACATGGCACCTCTACCGTGCGGCCGTGACCTTCGAAGACTGACGCGGGTCTTGCCGGCAGGTGGCGGCGCGGGTGCCGCCACTCAGCCTTGGCCGTAGGTCGGGTGAAACCTGCCCGCTGGCGATAGCGTGAAAATCTCGAAACCCTGCGCGGTCACACCGATCGAATGCTCGAATTGCGCCGACAGGCTCCGGTCGCGGGTCACGGCCGTCCATTCGTCCGCCAATACCAGTGTTTCCGGACGGCGCAGGTTCACCATCGGTTCGATGGTAAAGAACATCCCCTCCTCCAGAACCGCGCCGGTGCCGGGACGGCCATAGTGGAGCACATTTGGCGGCGCGTGGAACACCCGGCCCAGGCCGTGGCCGCAGAAATCGCGCACCACCGACATGCGGTTGGCCTCGACGAAGGTCTGGATCGCGTAGCCGATGTCGCCGAAGGTGTTACCGGGGCGCACCGCGTCGATGCCGCGCATCAGCGCCTCGTGGGTGACGTCGATCAGCCGCTCGGGCTTGCGCGCGAGCTTGCCTGCGACGTACATCCGCGAGGTATCCCCGTACCAGCCGTCGACGATCACGGTAACGTCGATGTTCAGGATGTCGCCGTCCTTGAGCACCTTCTCGCCGGGGATGCCGTGGCAGACGACGTGGTTCACCGAGATGCAGGAGGCGTGCTTGTAGCCCTTGTAGCCGATCGTGGCCGAGGTCGCGCCGGCGTCGTTCACCATGCGCTCGATCTCGGAATCGATATGGCCCGTGGTCTGGCCGGGCTCGACGAGGGGGATCACCGCGTCGAGGATCTCGGCCGCCAGACGGCCCGCCACGCGCATGCCTTCGAAATCCGCCGGTTCGTACAGGCGAATGCCATCCTTGGTGTGTTTTCCGCGCGCGTCGTCCACGTTTCCGGCCTTGGGGTCTGCAATCGCGCCTTACATAGGGCCAGCTCAAAGCGTTGGAAAGGCGGGCGCCGGGCTCTGCGGCGACGGGTCCACGGGCAGCTCGGGGCCGATCTCGACGCCATCGCGGTCGATCAGCGTGCCGTGGCAGAGCATCTCGACGCCGGCCCGCCGCGCGGCCTCGAACGCGGCGGCGTAGGCGGGGTCGAGGTCGGGCGCCATGCGCAGGCGGGCGCAATCGGTGCGCTGCACGAGGTAAAGCATGATGGCGCGGTGGCCCTGGCGCACCATGTCCGCCAGTTCGGCGAGGTGGCGTGCGCCGCGCTTGGTGACGCTGTCGGGAAACTCCGCCCAGTCGCCCTCGCGCCGAAGGTGGAC
>CAZOKA010000042.1:0-12228 GCA_964580265.1 uncultured Rhodobacterales bacterium
ATCTTCCACGCCAGCATCAGCAACGGAAAGTTCCACGGCAGGACGAGGCCCACCACGCCGATGGGTTCACGCATAATCATCGCGATGTGATCGTCCGAGGCGGGGGCGACATGATCGTAGATCTTGTCGATCGCCTCGGCGTGCCATTTGATGGCATGGATCGTCTCGGGCACGTCCATCGTCTCGCAATCATAGATCGTCTTGCCCGAATCGAGGCTTTCCATCACCGCCAGTTCCCGCGCGTTGCGCGTCATCAGCTTGCACAGGCGGATCAGAACCTCCTTGCGTGCGGACGGGTGCAGGCGCGACCAGCGTCCATCGTCGAACGCTTCGCGCGCCTTGGTCACCGCGAATTCCACGTCCTCGACCCCGCAGGCGGCCACCTCGGCCAGCGTTGCGCCGGTGGCGGGGTTCAGCGTGGGGAATGTCCTGCCCGAGATCGCGGGGCGATAGCCGCCGTCGATGAAGGCACCTGTGGGCAGGGTCAGATCGGCGGCAATGGCCGCGTATTCGTCGCGTGTCAGAAAACTCATGTCTCAGCCCTCCACCGTGATGGCTGCAATCGTGGTCTTCAGCACACGCACCACCTGTTCCATTGCGCGCTTGTCGTCCTTGTTGAGGCTCTTGAGGGGTTGGCGCACGTTGCCTGCGTCGATGCCCGTCATGGTCACGCCATGCTTGATCGTCTGGATGAATTTGCCGCCCTGCTCCAGCACATGCATCAGCGGCAGCATCGCCGACATGATGCGCCGCCCCTTGGCGAAATCGCCTTCGACCACGCAGGCCTTGTAAAGCGCCACATGCTCGGCCGGCAGGAAATTGGACCCGCCGCAGACCCAGAACGGCGCGCCCCAAGCGAAGAACTCAAGTGCCTGATCGTCCATGCCGCAGCCCATCTGGATATGCGGGTAATCGCGCGCCAACAGATGCACCCGGTTGATATCGCCCGAGCTTTCCTTGATGCCGCAGAAATTGCGGCTGCGGCCGACGCGGTCGAGAAATTCCGCGCCCATCATCGTGCCGGTGCGGCCGGGGTAGTTGTAGAGCATCACCGGCAGATCCGCCGCGCGGTCGATGGCCAGCGCGTTGAGTGCGTTTTCGCGGTCTGTGGGCACGGCGTAGGGCGGTGAGGCAAGCAAGATCGCGTCGGCGCCGGCCTCGCGCGCCGCCTTTGCCAGCGCGATGGAATCATCGGTAAGCATTGCGCCGGTGCCCATCACAAGCGGCGCGCGGCCCTTGACGATGCCATGCGTCAGCCGCGCCAGTTCCACCCGCTCGGCCAAGGTCTGGGCGTAGTTCTCGCCAGTGGAGCCGCCGGTGATGATGCCATGCACACCGCTGGCGATCAGGTGCTCGATCACCTCTCCCAATGCGTCACGGTTCGCCCTGCCGTCAGGGTGATAGGGGGTGATGACGGGGGTGTAGATTCCGTCGAAGCGGAAGAGGGGTGTCATGGCGGTCCTCATGCGGGGCTGAAGCGGGTGAAGCTACCCATCGGCACGTCGATGGCGGCGGGCATCACGAAGCGTTCAATCTCGTTGCGCGAGAGGTTCCAGTGATCTTCAGCCAGCCCAGCCGCCGCCGCCTCGTCGCGGGCGGCGATGGCGTCTATGATGGCGTCGTGCTGGCGGCTGGCCTCTGCCACGTTGTTGGCCATGCCGGTGTTTTCCGGGCGGTAGAAGGTCATGGAAATGCGCGCATGGTCGATCAGCAGCCGGTGGAAGGAGGGCAGCAGGTAGATGTTGCCCGCCATCTCGCCGGTGATCTCGTGAAAGCGGTTGTTGGCCAGCGTGCGGTCGGCGGTGGCACCTTCGCGCAGGGCGGCGCGGAACGTCTCTTGCGCGGCGCGCAGGGCGGCAATCTGCACCTCGGTGGCGTTGCGCGCGGCAAGGCGCAGGATCGCTCGCAAATTTTGACGCCGGTCAACTGTGTTGCGCCCAGGAATTCATTGCAAGTCATCGCGCTCCCCATGTGTCGGAAAGCCGATAGCCTTCCGGCCAGGGGTCCGAAGGGTCCAGCATGTGTTGATGAATTCCTGTGATCCAGCCGCGACCAGAAATTTCGGGATGGATGGCTGGGCTGTCTCCGACCGTGGTTTCGCCGATGATGCGGCCCGTGAAGGTCGAGCCGATGAGCGAGCGGGCGGTGAGTCGACTGCCTTCCTTCATCACGCCACGGGAATGCAGCACCGCCATGCGTGCCGAAAGCGCGGTGCCGGTGGGCGAGCGGTCCACCTTGCCGGGCTGGATGGCGACGGCCGCGCCGGTTTCCATCCCTTCTGGTCCGTCGCGGAGCGCGCCGGCGAAGAGGCAGAAGGAGATGTGCCGCCAGTCCGGGTTTTCGGGATGGATGAAGCCCAGTTGATCGTTGGCGGCATTGGTGATCCTGACGCCGAGCGTGGCGATATCGTGCGCCTCGTCCTGCGTCAGCGAGAGCCCGAGCTTTTCCGCGTCCACGATCACGAAACTGTCGCCGCCATAGGCGGTGTCCACGGTCAGCGTCTCCAGCCCGTTCACCTCAAGGCTTGCGTCCAGCTTCTGGGCGAAGGACGGAACATTGCGCACGAAAATTCGTTCGGCCTTGCCGTCGCGGCATTCCGCCCGTACCCGGACGAGGCCGCCCGGCGCTTCGAGCACCAGATGCGTCTCCGGCTCCTGCATCGGCACTAGGCCCCCGTCGAGCAGCACTGTCGCGACGCAGATCGAGTTCGACCCGGACATCGGCGGCGTGTCCTCCGGCTCCATGATGATCCAGGCCGCCTGCGCCTCGGGATGCTTGGGCGGCACCAGAAGGTTCACATGGCGAAAGACCCCGCCGCGCGGCTCATTGAGGACGAAGTTGCGCAGGGTCTGGTCCTTCGCGATCCAGCGACTCTGCTCCCAGATCGTCTTGCCCGGTGGGGGAAGAACCCCGCCGACGATGACATCACCCACTTCGCCCTCGGCATGGGCGGAGATCACGTGGATTGTCTTGGATGAGTGCATGTCAGAGCACCTTGCACAGACGCAGCGCATCGTAGATCGCCGCGTGCGTGTTCCGGGCCGCCACGGCGTCGCCGATGCGGAAAAGCTGGTAGCTGCCGTCTTCATTGCGTGTCACGCCCTGTGGACGGCCTTCGACCAGCGCCTCGTAATCCACTTCGCCAAGGTTGGACGAACCGGGGCGGAGGTCGAAGTAGATGTCGTCGAGCGGCCGCGTGCCGTGGTTGACGACCACCTGATCGACATGCCGTTCGCGGGTGACACCACCATAGTCGCTGCCGATCGTGGCAAGCAACACGTTGCCATCGCGCCGCACCGCGTCGAGCTTCCATGTCACCGTGAAGGTCACGTCGTGCTTTTGCAGCTCACGCATAGACGGTGTCAGTGACATGGCCATGACTTCCGGGGCGAAGCTGCGGTCACGGGTCATGATCTCGACCTTGGCGCCTGTGGCGGCAATCTTCTCGGCGGCCTGCAGCGCGGCGTAGTCGCCGGCGTCGTCGTAAATCAGCACGTTTGAACCCGACTGGACATCGCCGGAAAGGATGTCCCAGGCCGAAACGACAAGCTCGTCGCCTTCGTCCAGAACCTCGGTATGGGGCAGCCCGCCGGTGGCGACGATGACCACGTCCGGATCATGTCCGAGCACGCTCTTGTCATCGGCGAAGGAGTTGAAGTGGAAGGTCACTCCCATCCGCTCACACTCCTCGAAGCGCCACTGGATGAGCTGGATCATTTCCGTCCGGCGGTCTGTCTGCGCTGTCAGCCGAACCTGCCCACCCGGGTCGTTCGCCGCCTCGTGGACGATCACATCGTGGCCACGCTCTGCAGCCACACGGGCGGCCTCCAGCCCGGCAGGCCCGGCGCCGACGATGACGATGCGGCGGCGCTCGTCGGCCGTGGTAGCCACGTGCGGTTGTTCCAGTTCCCGCCCCGTAGCCGGGTTGTGAAGACAGAGCGCCATACCCCCCTGGTAGATCCGGTCGAGGCAGTAGTTCGCGCCGACGCAGGGGCGTATGCGCTCTTCCTCGCCGCGCATGATCTTGGCGACGATATGCGGGTCGGCCATGTGCGCGCGGGTCATCCCGACCATGTCGAGCTTGCCCGAGGCCACAGCGTGCCGCGCGGTCGCCACGTCCTGGATCTTGGCGGCGTGGAAGGTCGGGAATTGTGTTGCGGCGCGAATCTCGCCCGCAAAATCCAGATGCGGGGCGCTGCGCATACCCTGAACCGGGATCACGTCGGTGAGGCCCGCGTCCGTGTCGATGTGTCCTTTGACGACATTGAGGAAATCAACCATTCCGCAATCCTTCAGCCGGTGGGAGATTTCCAACCCATCGTCCTTCGTGAGCCCGCCGGGCAGATCTTCATCGCCCGTGTAGCGCACGCCAACAATGAAATCCGGGCCAACCCGTTCACGGATGGCCTTCAGCGTTTCGAATGTGAAGCGCAGGCGATTGTCCAGGCTGCCGCCGTACTCGCCATCGAGATCGTTGGTCAGGGGTGACCAGAACTGATCCATCAGGTGGCCGTAAGCCTGCAGTTCGATCCCATCGAGACCCGCAGCCTTCATCCGCTCTGCGGCATCGGCGTAATCCTCGATGATGCGGGTAATGTCCCAATCCTCTGCTTTTTTCGGGAAGGCCCGGTGCGAGGGCTCACGCTCGTGGCTCGGGGACACTACCGGCAGCCAGTCCGCCTTGTCCCAACGGGTGCGGCGGCCGAGATGGGTTAGCTGGATCATCACGGCGCAATCATGCGCGTGGCATTCATCGGTGAGTTGCTTCATCCATCCGACGACCTCGTCCTTCCAGGCCAGAATATTGTTGAAGACCGGGGGGCTGTCGCGCGCGACCGAGGCCGAACCGGCGGTCATGGTAAGCGCCACGCCGGCCCGCGCCCGTTCGGCATGGTAGGCGCGGTAGCGATCCTTCGGCATCCCGTCCTCCGGATAGGCCGGCTCGTGACTGGTTATCATCAGCCGGTTCTTCAGCGTCAGGTGCTTGAGTTGATATGGCTGCAGAAGCGGATCTGTGGACATGGGAACCTCCGTGATTTAGGACGACGATTCCATGAAATGTTCATATATGTCAAGTTTAGGTTCAGGCGTGTATATTTTTTCTTGAACTCGAGACAGGTCAATCATACTGTCCGGTGCATGAGCATGAAGCACTCCATCACGGATGATCCAGAGAAGAGTTCTGGCTGGCGCGGATCACGCGAAATATGGCTTGCGGCAGCCAAGCAAGCCTTTCTCGAAACCGGTCTTGATGCCGTGAAAATCCAGCCTTTGGCGATGCGGTTGAACATATCGCGCACGAGCTTCTACTGGTTTTTCAAGGACCGGAATGCGTTGCTGGATGCCTTGCTCGAAGAATGGGATGCGAAGAATACAGGGGCCTTCGTCGAGGCGACCGGCGCCTATGCCGAGACGATCGCCGAGGCGGTTCTCAATCTCATCGTGGTGTTTCACGATGAGGCGCTGTTCGAGCCGCAACTCGATTTCGCGGTTCGGGGCTGGGCACACCAGTCAGATGACGTCATGGCCCGCGTCAATGCGGCGGACGAGCGACGGCTGGATGCCATCCGCGGGATGTTCGAGCGCTTTGGCTTTTCGCTCGAAGATGCCGACGTCCGCGCGCGCACCGTTTACCTTGTCCAGATCGGCTATATCTCGATGCAGGTGCGGGAAAGCCAGGCGGTGCGTATGGCACGGGTTCCGGGTTACGTTAAGACCTTTTGCGGCGAAGCCCCGACGCAGAGCGAACTTGCCCGGTTCCATGCGCGGCTCGGGTATCCAAGACCCGGCCCGGACCCCACCGAAGCAGCAGGGCCGACGTGATGCGAACAAATATCAGCGAGTTGGACAGAGCATCTTTCGAAGTCGTCATCATCGAATCTGGTGCGGTCGGATGAGCGACGGCGCGTGAGTTGGCAGGGCGCTCCGTCACGCAGTGCCGCGACGAGTTGGTGCGTGAGGTGCCGGGCCATCTTGCCAATCAGTGCCGGGGACAGCGGCCAGCAGGCTTCGAGTATACTCGGCCTTGGGGTTCAGGAATATTTCTGCCACTGGGCCGATTTCGACCAGTTTGCCGTATTGCATCACCGCGACCCTGTCACAAAGTTGCGCGGCCACGCGCATGTCATGAGTAATGAACATCAGCGAAAGGCTGAGCCGCTTTTGCAGGTCGCGCAGCAGGTCAAGCACCTGCGCCTGAATGGATACATCGAGCGCCGAGACCGCTTCGTCCGCGATAATCAGGTCGGGGTCCATCGCCAACGCTCGGGCGATGCCGATGCGTTGGCGCTGGCCACCGGAAAATTCATGTGGGTAGCGTTCGGCAGCGCCTGCGTCCAGTTCCACCAGTTCCAGCAACTCGCGCGCGCGAGCGTAGGCTTGGTGCTTGGGAACGCCCTGCACGATGGGGCCTTCACACAGGGCGTGCAAGATCTTCTTGCGCGGGTTGAGCGAGGCGTAGGGATCTTGAAAGATCATCTGAACCCTTCGGCGTGCGCTGCGCAATTCGGCGGCGGAAAGCGCATTCATGTCCTGACCGTCAAGGATCACCTCGCCGCTGTCGGCCGCGACCAATCGCACGATGGCGCGGCCCACGGTCGATTTGCCTGAACCGGATTCACCGACGATGCCCAGAACCTCGCCGCGCGCGATGCTGAAGGACACACCGTCAATCGCCGTCACGCTGCGAGTGGGTTTGAACAGGCCGCCCGAGGTGATGAAGGTCTTACGCAGATCCCGCACCTCCAGCACCGGTGGTGCGGTCACCTGCTCGAGCGTCGGAATCGTATCGGTCGGGATCGCCTTGAGCAGGGCGCGTGTATAATCGTGCTGCGGGTTTCCCAGCACTTCGGAGGCCGTGCCGTGTTCGACGATCTCGCCATAGCGCATGACGATCACGCGGTCGGCGATCTCGGCCACAACGCCGAAATCGTGGGTGATGAACATAACCGCCATGCCGTGGCGTTGCTGGATCGTCTTGATCAGATCAAGAATTTGCGCCTGCGTCGTGACATCCAGCGCCGTAGTGGGTTCGTCCGCAATCAGGATGGCCGGATCAAGGGCCAGGGCCATGGCGATTATCGCGCGCTGCCGCTGCCCGCCGGACAGTTGGAACGGGTAGGCACGGATGATCTTCTCGGGATCGGGCAGTCCGACCTCGCGGATGAGGGCCAGCGCCTTTTTGCGTCGTTCGGGGGGCGAATGGCGGTTGTGCGCCTCGAACACCTCGGTGATCTGGTCCCCGATGCGCATCAGGGGGTTAAGCGCGGTCATCGGTTCCTGAAAGATCATGCCGATCCGATCGCCGCGCAGCTTGCGGCGTGCGCTCTCGGGAAGGGCCATGATATCACGCCCCTCGAAATGGGCGGTGCCGCGTGCGACCACGACCTGATCGGGCAGAAGCCCCATCAGCGCGTTCGCGGTCATTGACTTGCCTGAACCTGACTCGCCGACGACGCACAGGATTTCCCCGGCGTTCAGATCGAAATTGACATCTTGTACGGCGAAGTTCCGATCGGCACCCGGAGGTAAGGAAATCGCCATATCCCGAATGGAAAGCACGGTATCCATGTCTCAGCGCCCCTTTCTGGCCAGACGCGGGTTTAGCGCGTCGTTCAACCCTTCGCCGATGAGGTTCAGCGCGAGCACCGTCAGCAAGATCGCCACACCCGGAATGAAGCTGAGCCACCATGCCGAGCGGATCACCGTGCGCGCCGCGCCGATCATGTAGCCCCAGCTCATGATATTGGGATCGCCCAGTCCGAGGAACGAAAGCGAACTCTCAAGCAAGATCGCCGTGGCGACCATCAGCGAAGCCATGACGATGATCGGCGACATGGCGTTGGGTAGCACATGACCAAACAGGATGCGCGTGTTCGACAATCCCGCCAGCCGCGCGGCATCGACGAATTCGCGCTTGCGCAGCGACAGCACCTCGGCCCGGACAAGGCGGGCGACGGGGGGCCAACTGACGATGGCGATGGCAAGGGTGATCGTTAGCAGGGTCGGCTCCATGATGGCAACCAGAACGATGGCCAGTGCGAAATTGGGAATGGTCTGAAAGAACTCGGTAAAGCGCATGGCGCCGTCGTCGATCAGGCCGCCGTAAAAGCCTGCAAAGGCACCAAGCGGGACACCGATTAGAAGCGCTACCAGCGTGGACACAAGCCCCACGATCAGCGAGACGCGAGCCCCATGGACCAACCCCGCTGCTACGTCGCGACCAAGGGTGTCGGTGCCAAGCGGAAAGCCATCGGTACTAAAGGGGGGAAGAAAGGGCCGCTGCACCATTTTCCACGGGCTGTCGGGATAAATCAGCGGCGCGAATATCGCCAACAGCACCACGGTGACCAGAATAATCAGGCCGATCAGGCCGCCGCGATTGCGTGAAAAGCGTTTGAGGAAATCCATCATACCTGCCTCTTCATATCCGCGGATCAATCAGCCGGTAAACGACATCGGTGATGATGTTGAACGCAATGACCATTGCCGCCGAAACAAGGAATACGCCCAGAAGCGTGTTGTAATCCCGCGCGGTCAGGCTCTCGAACATGAGCCGTCCTATGCCGGGCCACGCAAACACGGTTTCGGTCAGCACCGCCCCGCCCACCAGTTGCCCGGCCTGCAGGCCCGCCAGTGTCACCACCGGCAGCAGCGCGTTGCGCAGGATGTGGCGGCGGCGGATCGTGCCTTCGGCCAATCCCTTGGCGCGGGCTGTCTTGACAAAATCCATCTGGCTGACCTCCAGTACCGAGGAGCGCGTCATGCGCACGTAGATCGCCATGAAGAACAGCCCCAGTGTCAACGCGGGCAGGAACAGGTGTTTCAAGCGGTCCAGCACCATGTCAAATCCGGTGAACCCTGCACCAACGCTTTCATAGCCAAAGGCCGGGAACCAGCCCAGCTTGACCGAGAACAGAACCACCGCCATCAACGCCACCCAAAACAAGGGCGTGGCATAGAACAGAAGTGCCATTGAAGTAATCGCGGTGTCGCCCCATTTACCCTGCCGCGCGGCGGCGGCCAGACCAAGCGCGACACCCAGCAGCAACGACATGCCAAAGGCAGTCAGCGTCAGCAGCACGGTGGCGGGCAGCCGGTCGAGGATGAGATCAAGTACCGGCATCTGCTGGCGGTAGGAATAGCCCAGATCAAGTTGTACAACACCCGAGACGTAGTTCCAGAACTGGACGTAAAGCGGCTGATCCAGCCCGAACTGTTCGCGTAGTTGCTGGATGAATTGCTCATCCGCCGCGCCGGCCTCGCCCGCCATGACCATGGCCGGATCGCCGGGGGCAGCGTGGATTAGAAAGAAGTTGAGAATGACGATCAGTAAGAGCGTGATCGCCGCCTTCGCGGCGCGCCCGAAAATGGCGGCGGCAAGTGTCATATGGTCAGCCTGACGGGTTTATCTGTGGAAACAGAGGAAACTGGGCGGGCCGGCCCGAAGATTGTTCGCGCCAGCCCTGTTCTTGCACATCCTGCTACTGCTTGATCCACGCGTCGCGCAGGCCGTCATTCACGCCGATGGCGGTGGTGACCAGATCCTGCACATCGCAGCGGTAGATCGTCGGGAACTCGATCTCCAACAACCACGCCACGGGCACGTCATCAACCAATTGCTGTTGGATCTTTGTATAGATCTCCTGACGAGCCTCGGGGGTGGCGGCCACCGCGGCTTCGGCGAACATGGCATCCACCTCTTCGTTGGCGTAGCCCGCAACGTTGTTCCACGGGCTGCCCTTGGCGATGTTGCTCGACAGATAGCTGCGTGCGACACCCAGCGCCGGATCGCCATACTGATAGAGGTAGGTAAAGGCGATGTCGAAGTCCCACTCGGCCTGTTTCTGGTTCCAGCCCGCCACGTCGGTGGCCACCACCTGGGTGTTGATGCCCACCTCTTCGAGGTTCTGCTTCATTGCCTCGGCCCAGCGCTGCCATGTCTCGCCATAGGGCAGGGGCAGGATGCGCACGGTTTCACCGTCATATCCCGCTTCGGCCAGCAGCTCCTTGGCCTTGTCGACGTTCTGATCGTACATGATCGTGTCGTCGGTGTAGAAATTCGTCTTGGACGACACGGGGCTGGTTGCCACTTTGCCAAAACCGTTCCAGATCACGTCTTTGACGAACTCGCGGTCCATGGCGTACATCACCGCCTTGCGGAATTTCTTGCTGGCAGTCGGCCCCTCGCGGTTGTTCATCCACGCCATTGCGTGCGGCGCGAAGTATTCCCAACCTTTGCCCGTGGAGCAGACATTGTCCATTTCGGTCAGACGTTTCACGTCCCAGTTCTCGACCGACCCACCGGGCAGAACGTCAACCTCGCCGTTCTCAAAGGCTACCGCACGCGAGGCAGCGTCGGGGATCACCCGATAATAAACCTCGTCCAGGTAGGGCTGACCATCCAGGTAATAGTCTTCGTTCTTGACCAGGTGGATATAGCTGCCTTTCTCCCACTCCTTGAACTTGTAGGGGCCGGTTCCGATGGGGGTGTTGTTGGCCGGATTGTTGGCGAAATCTGTGCCTTCATAGATGTGTTTGGGGATCATCGGCATGGTGCCGGCTTCGAACACCCCGATGAAGGGGCCGAAAGGGTTTTTCATCTTGAAAACAACCGTGTGGTCGTCAGGGGCAGTGATGGTATCAACATGCTGCAGACTTACGCGCAGACGTGCATGGGTTTCACGCAGGAACTTGTCTACCGAAAACACAACATCCTCGGCGGTGAAAGGCTCACCATCGTGCCACCTGACGTCTTCGTGCAGCTTGAACGTATAGGTCAGCCCGTCGTCGGAAATCTCCCATGACTTGGCCAGCGAAGGTTGCGGGTTCAGATCGGTGTCGTAGCGCAGCAGGCTTTCATAGATGTCGCCCGCAACAAGCTGCGTGGGACCGTTTTGGACCAGACCAAGCATAAGGCTGGGCGGTTCGGGCTGCACAACGATATCTAATCGCCCGCCTGCATCCTGGGCCGTGGCCGAAACGGCCAACCCGAGTGAAAGCAGGGACGCGGTAACAAGGTTTTTCATCTGTATCTCCCTATTGGAATTGTCCGGTGCGCCGCTGGCCGCCTGGATATGGCAAGCAGGCGGAAGCGCCGGGAAGTTCCGTGTCACGCCCGCCGGATTTTTCCGATCTTCGGCGCATGGTGATAGAACGGGGCCGCGTGGCGCCCGCCTATGGCCTCAGGTTCGTCGGGGAGCATGATCCGTGTCAAGCAAAATTGTCGACAGGCGACACTTGTGCCGCTAGCCTTTGACTATGTCGCGCAAAAATGAATCACTGTTCGAACCTCTTGCGCGCGATGCCTTGTCTCAGAGGGTTGCGCGGGTATTGACCGATGCGATTGTGTCCGGTCGCCTCAAACCCGGCGACAGGGTCGCGGAATCGGTAGTCGCGCGAGACTTGGGGATAAGCCGTGCGCCTGTGCGTGAAGCGGGCCGATTGCTGGAAAGCGCGGGCTTGCTGGTGTCGAAAGCCAACCGTGGCTTCTTCGTGCGGACGATCGACTCTGAAGATCTGGATTCGCTTTACGAGTTGCGACTGTGCATCGAGCGCGAGGCGGCTGCGCGCGTGGTGCGCGAGGGGCGCGCCGCCGCGATCATTCCGGCCTTGTTGGCGCGGATAGAGGACATGCTGGCCTCCGCTAGTGAAAACCAGTTGATCTACCAGATCGATTTGGACTTGCAGTTTCACCGGATCATCGTGGAAGCCAGCGGAAACCGGCGTTTTCTGTCATTGTTCGACAATCTGGCCTCGGAAATACAGGCTTGCACGGCGTTGATCGAGCGGGTTTTCGATGAACCGGGCAGGGTAGCGAGCAATCATTACCTGATCATCGAGGCGCTTGAGACAGGCGACGACGCAGCGATACGCACGGCGATGGAGTATCACATCGGTGTCGCGCGCAAGGCTGTTGTCGGTCATTTCCGCAAACTGGAGGCTGAGGCCAGCGGTCAGCCTTGATGGCCCCAAACCGTCAGGCGGCGCGCCAGATCGATTGTCCTTGGCCAGTTCCGCGCCTTGATCGCGTCGTTGGCGGTTCGATTGTGGGCATCCCCGACGCCTGTTCTTGAAATTCCAATAACCACGTGGAAACAACTGCCCGGTTTCTGCGAAGCGTCGGGTCTTTTTTTTATTCTTCGGTCGGCGGGTCATTTCGAAGTTTAGTCACAAGTTGAGTTGTCGATGGGTGTGGCAGCAAGGAAAGATAATGCTGCGGTGTGCCCG
>CAZOKA010000043.1:0-3179 GCA_964580265.1 uncultured Rhodobacterales bacterium
CGCAAGGTCTTCAACGAGCTCCGCACGGAGGCGGAGCAAATCGCGGAGCGGATGCGACGGAGCGCTCGCACCGCGTCGCCGCCGGTCACGGGCGGCGAGTGACTTTCACCCCGCGCGGCGGAGACGCCCCGCGGGGTTTTCACAGCGGCTCTCGACGCGGTGTCGAGGGGCTGTCGCAGGACGCTCGAAGGGCCACGGAGGGCCAGCCAAATGAGCGAGACAACGACCACGCCGACGCTCGATGAGTGCCTCGAGCAGGCGTACCTCGTCGAGACGCTCGACGCGGCGCACCGCGAGGCGAAGAGCGCGCTCCGCGCCATGTGCGAGGCGGGCGGGCACGGCGACGTCCACATCCCCGAGGGCGGGCACCACGTCCGGGCGGCGGTGACCATCAGCGCCACGCTCAACCAGGGTGAGCCCGGCGTGACGACGCGGCGCAAGCTCTCCGACGGCGACATCCTCGAACTCATCGCCGACATCCACGGCGAGGAGGAGTTCGAGAAGCTGCTCGATCTGGTCCACAAGCGGCGCCTGCACTGGTGGAAGGGCTCGACGCCCAAGCAGGCGTGGGCCGACGTGAGCAAGCGCTACCGCGGGATCATCCACCGCTGGCTCAAAGCCAAGCGGCAGTACGAGACCAGGCCGACCGCGCCGCGCACGAGCCGCGAGGCCGCGGTGACGGTGAGCCGCCTGCGCTTCGGTCGCACCGGGACGGAGGACGCCGCGGCGTGATGCATCTCCTCGCCCAAGTCCCGGATACCTCGCTGCTCTCTGGCGACGACGCCGACCGCTGGATCACGGTCCTGCTGGCGATCATCAGCTTCGGCGTAGTGATCGTCTTCCCCGTCGTGATGTACCTGGCCAACGCGGCGCAGAAGCAGCGCAAGCGCGCCGAGATCGCCGAGATCAAGCTCGTCGACGCGTCCATCACGACGCTCAAGGATTCCATCGAACGACGCTTCAACGCCGTGGATTCGGCGATCGCCTCGATCGATTCGCGGATGCAGAAGATCGAGCACCAGGCGACCGAGGATCGCTCCGAGCGGCACCGCACCGAGATGCAGATGCGAGAGCGGCTCACGCGCATCGAGCACATCGTCGACGAGCTCAACCGCGAGCGCGAGGGGGGCAAGGCGGCGTGAGCGCCAAGCGGCCAACCTGCGAGCGCGTCGCGCTCCGGCGCCTGCTCGCCGGGCAGGCGGTCGACGAGCTCGCCGCGCAGTCCAAGCGGGGCAGCAAGTCCAACGCCTGGAACCTCCCGCACGACATGCTCATCCGCCTGCTCGTCGACGACATCGAGCAGCGCACGGTCGACAGCTCGATCGAGACGATCCCCGGGCTCGCCGAGGAGATGGACCTCCGCGGCGTGAGCGAGCGCTCGATCACGCGGTGGCTCGCCTCGGCCCGCGACTACTACCGCACGCTCCTCGGCGCCCACAACAGCCGGATGCGCCGCCTTGGACGCAAGGCGCTCGCCGGCGCCGACATGGACCAGATCCGGGCGCTCGGACCCCGCGCCGTGATGACCGAGCTCATCGCGCAGCTCGAGGAGGGCGAGCCGGGCTCGAAGGATCCCGAGACGCTCGAGGCGATCGTCAAGGCGCTCGGCACGGCCGCCCGCGCCGAGGCGACCTGGGCGAAGGCCGACCTCGACAAGCTCAAGGCCGAGGAGCTGCGGAGCAAGGTGCAGCAGATCCGAGACCGCGTCGCGAGCGAGCCCAAGGACGCGTACTCCACGGAGGAGGTCGACGGCTTCCTGCTGGAGGCGGTCCAGGCGATGTTCAGGCGAGACGACGGGGAGGCCGAGAGCTGATGGTCTCGATCGTCAACACCCCGACCAAGGCCGAGCGCGTCGCCGAGGCGTACGAGTCGATGGCCACGCCCTACCAGTGGCGATTCATCACCGACGACTCGCCGATGGTCGCCTACGAGAAGTCACGCCGCATCGGCATCACGTACGCCCAGGCGTTCCGCGTCGCGCTCACTCGGCTCTTCGGGCATCGCCCCTGGGACTACTGGCACACCTCGGCGGACCTCGACGCCGCCAAGCTCTTCATCGACGACCTCGCTGAGTGGGCCGAGCGCGTCTCGCGCCCGATCGAGATCGCGGCGCAGACCGAGGTCTTCGAGGGGCGAGAGGTCAAGAGCTTCGTCGCCACGCTCCCGTGCGGGAAGGGACGCGTCGCGACGGCCACCGCCCTCTCCTCCAACCCGAACCGGATGCGCTCCAAGGGCGGCGACGTTGGCATCGACGAGTTCGCGTTCCACGCCCACGCCGCTGAGATGCTCAAGGCCGCGACGCCGGTCGCCTCGCACGGCTACCAGCTCTCGATGTTCAGCTCGCACAACGGCGTCGCGTCGCTCTTCAACCAGCGGATCGAGGGCGCGAAGCGAGTCGCCGCCGGCGACGCTCGCCCCGGCGACATCCCGATGAGCCTGCACCGAACGACGATCCTCGACGCCGTCGACGAGGGCCTCGTCGAGATGCTCAACCGCGCGACCGGCCGCGGCATGACGCGTGAGGGGTTCATCGAGACCAACCGCCGCCGCGTCACCGAGGACGTCTGGAACGAGGAGTACCTCTGCATCCCGCGCGAGCACGCGGGCGCCTACTTCCCGCGTTCGCTGACGCGCCCGGCGGCGCACCGGATGGACCCGAAACCGACCGCTTCCATCAGCGGCTTCCTCGGGGACATCGCGGCGAGCTGCGAGGAGGCGGACGCGATCTTCGTCGGCTTCGACATCGGGCCGAAGCACGATCACACGACCGGCTGGGCGCTCGCGAAGTTCGGGCCGAAGTACCGCACCGCCGGCGTGCTCCGGATCAAGGCGCCCGAGTGGTCGGAGATCGAGCACGCGATCACCGCGACGATGGACGCGCGCTTCCACGGCGGACTCCGCGTCAACGTCGCCGCGATCGACGCGACCGGCGTCGGGATGGAGCGGGCCGAGCGCGCGGCGAAGAAGCACCCCTCGCGTGCGATCGCGGTCCCCTTCACACTGCCCTTCAAGCAGGCGGCGTACCCGACCGCTCGCGACTGGATCAACGACGGAAGCGTCACCCTCCCCGACTCCGAAGAGGTCCAGGCGGACTTCGCGAAGGTTCGAGCGGCGCACACGCCCACCGGCAAGATGACCTTCGTCGCCGAGCGCGACGCCGACGGCCACGCCGACCTCGC
>CAZOKA010000043.1:3279-10667 GCA_964580265.1 uncultured Rhodobacterales bacterium
AGCAGCGCTACCTGCACATCGAGCGCTTCCGCCGCGACGGCGGGCGGTGGATCAAGGAGCGCGAGGCGTACGAGACCGACACCGCCGACACGCTCGTCGAGCTCGAGGGGCTCAAGCGCGTCCCGCTCGGCGTCGCCGGCGTGGACCCCCGCGTCAGCGACCGCCGCGACCTGCCGGTGAGCCGCTGCCCGATCACGCAGCTCGTCTTCGGGCTCGACGAGAACGAGCCCGCGCCCGTCATCACCGAGGCGATGGTGGATCAGATCGACGCGCTCGCCGCCGCGATGACGCGCCTCTGCCGCGTCGCCGAGATCCACGGCGACCCGAAGCAGCGCATCAGCGAGCAGATGATCGACGAGAAGACCGGCCGCGTGAAGCGAGCCGACGCCTACGTCGACCCTGAGAAGATCGTCGAGTACATCCAGGCGAACTATAACTTCGCCGCGCTCGTCGACATGCTCGACAAGATCATCATGTGGACGTGCATCGACCTCGACGTCGCGCCCGCGCTGCTCAGCTACAAGCCGAGCGGAGGCCAGCAGCCGGACACCGAGGAGAAGCTCGAGCTCGAGGCGACCAGCACGATCGCCGCGGCCGAGGCGGCTCGCCCCTACCAGCAGGACGCGCTCGGTCGTCACGCTACGGTCGCCTGCGAGATCGAGTCCGGCACGGTCGGGCTCGGCTTCGCGGTCGACCGCGTCGACGCGGTGATGCACATCGGCCTGCCGAAGTCGATGGCGCAGCGCAACCGCGAGGCGATGACGATGGCCGACCGCGGCTACCACTCGCGGGAGCTCGTCATCCGGCAGATCCACGGCGAAGAGCGCGGCGAGGAGATCATCGAGCAGATCAAACGAGAGCGCGCCGCCGAGGCGGAGCGCCAGCGCGCCGCGAGCTTCGGCGCGTTCGGGCTCTCGCCCGAGGCGTCCGGGCCTGAGAGCGATCCGGACGGCGAGCCAGAGCGCGCTGAGGGCGACATCGAGATCGAGACCGAGGAGGACGCGGCGTGAACCTCGAGCAGGCCAACATCGCGGCGCAGTTCGGCGTGCTCCTGACCGCCCTCGGCGTGTGCTGGGTGGCGACCGTGATGCTCGACCACACCCACCGCGTCGCGAGTGGGCTCGGCGCCCCGCGCACCTCGCGCCGCGTGCTGATCGGCCTGGCGATCGTCTTCACCGGCCTCGCGATCGTCATCGGAGGGATCATGGCGGATCGACCACGGCCGTCGACGACGCTCGAGCGCGCCGTCGCCCGCGAGTACGAGCGGATGGCCCAGAGCGTCAACGAGGAGGTCGCCCGGCAGACGAAGCTGCTGGTCGAGAGCCCGGAGCGCCGCTCGGCCCAATACCGCCGCGCCCGCGCCGCCGAGCTCTCGGCCCACATCGACCGCGAGCTGCTCGCGTTCGGCCGGTCCGCTCGAGGCTCGGTCGAGGAGGCATCGGCGAGGGCTCGACGCCACGGACTCCGCCTGGCTCGGCGCGACATCCGCGAGGCCGGTCTCGAGCAGGCCGCCCGCGCCGCCGGGCAGTCGGCGAGCTTCGCCTTCGTCAACGACCGGGCGGTCCGCGTCGCCACGCAGGACTCGCTCTTCCGCCTGGCGAGCGGCGCGACGGATCACGCCGAGAACGCGCGGCGGGTGTTCCGGACGCTGAGCGAGAGCCTGATCAGCTCGCGCGAGTTCGAGGTCAACCGAGCGATCATCGACGGCATCGCCCTCGGCGACACGAAGGGCGCCGAGCGAAAGATCCGCGAGCTCTTCCGCGGCGACGACGAGGCGCAGCTCTCCTACCGCCGCCTCGGCGCCAAGCAGATCACCGTCGGCCGGGCGGTGATGCCGGTTCGGCACTACGCCGAGACGGTGATGATCACGCGCGGCGCCGAGCTCGCGGTCAAGGCCGGGCAGGACGCCCAGCTCGACGTCGGTCTCGACCTCCAGCAGGTCGTCGGCACGAGCACCGTCAACTTCTGCACGCGATACCTGGGCCTCGTCGTTGTGCTCGGCCCGAGCCGCGACGGCTACCCGTCAATCGACGAGCTCCCGTCGCGAGGCGCGCCCTTCCACCCGCGGTGCCGCAAGGACATGCGGGCGGTGATGCCGGACGTCCAGGACGACGTCGCCGCCGAGCACCG
Source organism: uncultured Rhodobacterales bacterium (assembly GCA_964580265.1). Taxonomy (GTDB): domain Bacteria; phylum Pseudomonadota; class Alphaproteobacteria; order Rhodobacterales; family Rhodobacteraceae; genus Sediminimonas. Next base: position 5,410 of record CAZOKA010000043.1, read on the forward strand.
CGCGTCGGTCACGCGCTTCCGCTTCGCGCAGCGCAACAACCTCCTCACCACCGACCTCACGTGACTCACCCCAGCAGAGAGGACTCTCAACATGGACCCCAACGAAAAGAACAAGGCAGGGACGGCCGCGGGCGCACAGGGCGCCGCGGGCGCCCTGGATCCCGAGCTGCTCGGCACGATCGTCGCCGGCCAGGTCAAGGAGGCGATCGGCCCGATCGTCGATCTCGTCAAGCAGCAGGGCGACGCCCTCGCCAAGCTGGGCGAGCGCCTCGAGCAGGCGCCGGCGCCGAAGGCGGACGAGGGCAAGACCGGCGAGAGCGACGGCGGGCAGGAGTCCGATCCGCTCGCCACCGCGAACGAGCGCATCGCCAAGCTCGAGAAGCTCCTCGAGGAGCGCGTCACGCCGATCGAGGCCGAGCGCCGACAGGCGCAGCTCCGCGAGCGTCTGCTCGCCAAGCGACCCGGTCTGGCGGACCGCCCGAAGAGCGTCGCGGGCGTGATCGCACGTGTGCCCGCGGACGCCGAGGATCTCGACGCCGCGATCGACGCGGCGATCGCCGCCGAGGCCGAGATCCTCGCGGAGAACGGCCACAACGTCGATCGCTTCGCCGAGGACTACAAGGCCCAGGGCGGCGACGCCGGCGGCGGCGACGCAGACGAGACCAAGCAGCAGGCCCAGGACGCGCTCACCCAGCTCGAGAGCCGTCACACCCGCTCGTAGCTCACCTGCCGCCGCCGGCGGACTGGCGGACTCACTTTCACCCAGACACGGAGGTCTGAATCATGGATCCCCTTCTCGCATCCGCGCTCGCCGGCGCCGCCGACATCTCGATCGGCCCGCGCGTAGCGCTTCAGGTGGCGGCCAACGACGCGCCGCTCGTTTCCACACTCATCCAGCGCGGCGCGACGATGGAGTCGTCGCCCGAGTTCAAGATCGCCAACGACCAGCTCGTCACGGCGCGCACGCAGGTCGACAGCGGCGCGCACGATGAGAACACCACGGCGATCACCGTCGACTCGACCAACGGCTTCCTCGTCAACGACGTCGTCTACTTCGAGGCGACGGGCGAACTCGGCCTGGTCACGGCGATCAACTCGGGCACCGTGCTCACGGTCCAGCGCGGCACCGGCTCGACGACGGCCGTCGCCGGATCGGTCGCCAACAACGCGTACATCCGCGTCGTCGGCAACGCCGCGGGCGAGGGCGCGACGCCCGGCTCTGCGTCCGGCTCCGCGCCCGATCTGACCGATCAGTACTGCCAGACGATCCGCACCGCGGTCAACATGACGGGCCGCGCGGATCGGACGCCGACCAAGACCGAGCCGGAGCGAGCTCGCCAGCGCGCAATCGCGATGCGACGGCACATGCGCGAGCTCGAGGCGGCGGTGAAGTTCTCGGCGATCGGCACCTCGACCGACGCGAGCGGCCGCACCGTCTACCACACCGACGGGCTCTACCGCGTGCTCAACGGGTCGCTCGCGATCGGCGGCACGGTCTCCAAGGCGGACATCACGGCGATCGCGCGGGATTCCAGCGAGCAGGGCGCCAGCGAGAAGCTCGTCTTCGCCGGCCCCACGGCGCTCGGCGCCCTCAACGACCTCTACGCCGACCAGGCGGTCTTCCGCCCGATGGACTCGGCGATCGGCCTGAGCGTCGTTCGCCTGATCCACTCTTTCGGCGAGTGGACGATCGTTCTCGATCGCAGCCTTCAGGGCGGGCAGGCGGGCGACATGATCGTGATCGACCCGGACTTCGCGATGCTCAAGCACAGCCGCGTCGACGATCGCGGCCACGGCGGCCTCCCGCACATCCTGGAAAACGTCGTCCAGGACGGCCGCGACGGCTCGGTCGACGAGGTCGTCAGCGAGGCCGGTCTCGACTACGTCAACGAGTCCGCGCACTACCTCGTCACCGGGATCACGGGCGCCGCGGCGTAAGCCACGCGGCGGTCTCACACGCACGCAATCGCCCGAGAGGGCGCGATTGAGAGGAGGCCGAGATGGCCAAGAGCAAGACCCAGAGCGGCGGCAAGAACGCCAACGCTCAGACCAACCAGAGCGGCGGCAAGAACGCCGCCGCGCCCGCCGGAACGGTGTTCCGCAGCGACCGCTCGCGACTGCGCGTCCGCGTCGGTCGCGACTTCCTTCGCTTCCGCCCCGTGAAGCTCGAGAGCGGCCGCGTCGTCGGCGAGCTTCACGAGACGCGCTCGCACGTCGTGCGGCAGCTCAAGGAGCACGAGGAGTTCGGGCGGCAGTTCAACACGCTCTGATCCACGACCCACGGCCCGGGAACGGGCCGTGGTTCTTTCCACTCACCCGCCACGGAGGGCGACGATCATGGCGCTAGGCGCACGAGGCGAGCTCATCTTCAGCCGGGACCTGCATTGCGGGTACCCGGAGCGCATCACCACCGGCGCGGGCGTCGCCGCGGCGCTCGTCGATCGCGGCGACGGCGTGCGCGTCGCGCGTTTCGGCGTCGGCCAGAACGCGTCGTCCAACGACGACTCGCTCTTCCGCTTCCCGGTCAAGCACCTGCTCGACGCCGACGCCACCGGCGCGAGCGACGGCCTCACCGACTGGGAGAGGAGCCAGGTCGCCATCTGGTTCAGGGTCTCTGACGCCGCGGGCATCCTCTCCGAGACCGACGAGGCGCAGGTGCTCACGCTCGAGAACGGCCTCGGGCAGGGGCTTGCGAACATCCGCTTCGACTCGGCCGAGAGCGCCGAGATCTTCCTGGTCGGCGGCACGCCCGCGACCGCGGACGTCTCCCACGCCGGGATCGACGTGACCGACGGCGAGCACGTCCTCGAGGCGTACTTCGAGCGCAACGGCACGCTGCGCGTCTGGCTCGACGGCACGGAGATCAGCGGCCACGCCGGCAACACCATCGACCAGGTGCTGGGCTTCGTGACGATCGGCCTTCGGGCGCGCGGCGGCACGGGCGCCGGCGAGACGCCGGCGGTGGACATCCGCGGCATGGCCTACGCGTTCGGCGATCACGCCGACCCGAGCACGCGGCTCACGCTCTCGACCGACGGCGAGGACGCCACGCCGATCGGCCTGCTCGCTTTCGAGGACAACCGACCGGACTCGGTCGGGGTTCGCGTCACCGACTTCCCCGGCCGACTGGGCTGGAGCGAGCAGCACGTCAAGCTCCTGTGGGCCGTCGGGACGGAGTGGCCCGGCGACGGCGCGGCAAGCATGACCGACCTCTCGCAGCTCACCGCCGCCGGGCTCTACACCGCGCACTTCCGCATCTCGGATCTGGTGATGGACTCGGACGTGATGGTCAAGGTCGTCGCGCAGGACGCCGCATCGAGCCCGTCCAGCACGTGGACGAGCGGCGTCTACCGCACGCGCACGATGAGCTCCGCGCCGGAGGGTTCGACGCTGACCAGGCCCGCTGACTTCTGGCCGCTTTGTTGCCAGAAGCAGTACGGCCGCGGGCAGGGGACGCTCGGGCTGATCGCCTCGAACATCGACGCCACGCGCGACACGAAGGTCGAGTTCCTGGAAGACCCGCACTACAACGACGACCGCGAGCAGCCTGATGAGTACGAGCCGCTCGGCGCGACCGCGCCGCCGGAGCGCACCTCGTCGGTCTCCTCCGGCAGCGGCATCGACGTCCTCAGCTCCTTCATGACGATCACCGACTCCCCTGACTGGGACGCGATCGCCAGGACGGTCGGCTTCGACCTCGGCATCTGGTCCGACCACGAGGTCGAGAACAACTGGAGCTCGGGCTGGGACGACGACCAGACGCAGATCGGCGGCGACTTCGGCACGCTCACCCGTCAGGAGATGCACGAGCGGGGCATCGACCACGTGACGAAGGTGTACCAGGCTGGCATGGAGGGCACGCCGCCCCAGGGCGCCGACCCCTACGCTCCCGGCTACCGGAGCTGGCGCCTCGGCCCGATCCTCACCATCTGGCTCGACGCCTTCCGCATGTCGGACACCGACACGATGCTCGGCGCCGCGCAGAAGGCGTGGGCGCTCGACCTGCTTCGGTCGACCGACGCCCGCTGGGTTCGGATCCTCAGCCAGAAGCCGATGTTCGACGCGGTCCAGAAGAACCTCCAGGACTGGGACGAATCTCAGCGTCCCGCCTGGGGCGCCGAGCGCGACGAGCTGCTCGACGCGATCGAGTCGAACGCCAGCATCCACGGCGCCGGCGTCTACTGCGGCGATGCGCACATTCAGACCTACTACCCGTCGCCGTCCGCCGCGCACCCGAAGCTGCTCTTCGAGGTCTGCGTGGGCGCGAGCTCCAGCTCGATCCTCACCGACCAGACGCTCGACACCGCGTCGACCATCGCCGGCATCGAGGCGACGGTCACCGCCGGCGGGCGCGACGGGTTCGTCCTGCCCGCGTCATCGAGCGGGCGAGAGCTCGGCGACAACACGCATCTGCGGCAGCTCCTGCGCGAGCGCTACGCGACCGACGGCACGCTCACGCTGGAGTTCTTCACCGGAGACAACGATCCTCGGTCGCTCGACTACGGCCTGGATTCGCGTCTGCTCGAGAGCCGCAGCATCCAGGCGTGGCGGACGCCCCGTCGCCGCTTCGCCCCGGACTCGGGAGGCGATCGCGGATGACCAGCTACGCCACGGCCGCCGAGGTGCTCGCCACCATCGCGGACACCCTGCCCTCCTCGGACGAGCGGCGAACGGTCCTCGAGGCCGCGCCCTCCGCCGATCAAACGATCTTCGCCCGCCAGGCGACCGAGGACCTCGAGCGCGTCCGCTGGGAGGGCTACGCCGCCGACGGCCAGACGCTCGCGTGGCCGCGCTACGATCACCGCACGCACGAGCGCCTCGGCTCCGGCGACGCCGAGCCCGAGAGCCCGAGCGTCGCCGGGCTCCCGCGGCGCCTGCGCGAGGCGCACGCGATCCAGACCGCGACGCGCGCGTGGGAGGCCGCCGGCCTCGGCAACGCCGAGCGGCTGCGCGAGCTCGCCCACCGCGGCGTCACGAGCCACGGCTCGCAGGGGCGGAGCGAGTCGATCGACACGCGCCGCGCAAGCTCCGCCGAGGCGCGGCTCGCCCCGGACGCCTGGCGCCTGGTCGAGCGCTACGCCGCGAGAGGAGCGCAGCTCTCGTGAGCCTCACCCACGCCAACGCGCAGGTCGTCGGATGGAGCCGCGTCGAGGGGACGCGCGGCGACGGGCGCCCGGTCGTGCGCACCGTCGATCTTACGCTCGCGATCCCCGCCTACGCGCGGGAGGCGAGCTACCGGCTGATCGAGGAGCTGACGG
>CAZOKA010000043.1:10677-12103 GCA_964580265.1 uncultured Rhodobacterales bacterium
GGCGCGCGGCGTCACCGCGAGCGAGGTGGTGGAGCTCGACGCGGCGCGGCTCGCGTACAACGAGATCACGGTGCGGCACCGCGACCGATTCACCCTGCGGCGCGACGGCGCCGACACCGAGTACACCGTCGCCGAGGTCATGTCGGGCGACCACGGCGACACGCCGGGCGCGATGCGCAAGATCATCGTGGCGGCCGAGCCCGTCGCCGACGGCGTCGACCCCTTGCCGGCGGGAGGGGCGTGATGGACGGCGACTTCCGCTTCGACTCCGACCCGATGGTGGCCGCGCTCGACGACGTCAAGCGCCGCGGCGCGCACGTCGCGACGAACGTGCTGGCGAAGTTCGCGTTCCTGATCACCGGCACGGCGAAGAAGACGGGCCGGGTGCCGATCGGTCCGACCGGCAACCTCCAGCGATCGCACACGCAGGAGCGGGTCGACGACTCGACGTGGCGCGTGGGCGCGACCGCCAGCTACGCGGCGGTCGTTCACGCGGTCCACCCGCGCAAGGCCAAGTGGTTCCTGCGGACGATCATTCAGGACGGGCCGCGCGCGATGAAGCGGCTGCTCAATCGCGAGCTGCGGGAGGAGTTCTCGTGATCGCCTCTCCCCGGCATCTCGCTCAGCAGCTCGCGCGGTACGCCGCCGCGCAGACCGGCCGCACGTTCGTGGAGGCGGCGGCGACGAGCCCCGGCCACCACTACGCCGCCTCGATGCCCCTCAAGGCGCACCGCCTCTCTCCGGGCGTCTCGTGGACGCTCGAGCCCGCGCCGGGTCCGGCCGACGACGAGCCGCTCGTGCGGCGATCGGTCCGCGTGGCCTGCCGCGCCGCGACGCCGGAGGCCGCGCTCGAGGAGCTCGGCGCGATCCGCGACGCGCTCTACCCCGGCGGCGAGCCGATCTGCGCTCCGCTCGTGCGCGACGTGATCGGCGCGCCGGCGCTGCTCGCGGGAGCGAGCGCCGCCGCGTGGCGGATCGTCACGCTCGAGGTGGCGGGAGAGCCCGAGCTCACCAGCCTCGGCAGCGGGCCGAGCGCGACCGCCGCGGGCGAGGCCGAGGCCGGGATGCTCCTGGACGTCCTCGCGCACCCGGTGACGCTCACCCGCGCCGGCGACATCGTGCTCGACAACTCCAGCCCGATCAGCGGGACCGCGACGCTCCAACTCAACGTGCTCACGCTTACCCAGACGCCGGACGGGCAGCCGCAGCAGATCGACGAGATCCCGCTCGACGGCCAGACGATCGGCGAGGTGTTCTCGGGTATCACCGCGATCGACAACTTCAGCGCCACGCTCGAGGCGAATCAGCTCGCCGGTGAACCGGCGAGCCAGACGCTGCTCGGCTTCGAGACGATCGGCGTTATCCAGACCTTTATCGGCGTGCCGCTCTACGCCGCCACCACGTAGGAGGCCGACATGGCGCTCGA
>CAZOKA010000044.1:0-3329 GCA_964580265.1 uncultured Rhodobacterales bacterium
CTTGCAGGCAGGCAGATATGACAGACCCTTTCGAAACCTACATGAACACGCTGGTTCCCATGGTGGTCGAGCAGACCAGCCGAGGTGAGCGGGCCTACGACATTTTCTCGCGACTACTGAAGGAGCGGATCATCTTCGTGAACGGGCCGGTGCATGACGGCATGTCGAGCCTGATCGTGGCGCAGCTTCTACACCTGGAGGCTGAGAACCCGTCGAAGGAAATCAGCATGTATATCAACAGCCCCGGTGGGGTTGTAACCAGTGGATTGTCGATTTACGACACCATGCAATACATCAAGCCCAAGGTCAGCACGCTGGTGATCGGGCAGGCTGCCTCGATGGGGTCGTTGCTATTGACGGCAGGGGCGCAGGGGATGCGTTTTTCCCTTCCAAACAGTCGAATCATGGTGCACCAGCCCTCGGGTGGTTACCAAGGACAGGCGACGGATATCATGATTCACGCCGAAGAGACGATGAAGCTGAAAAAGCGGCTGAACGAGATCTACGTGCGTCACACGGGCCAGAAACTGAACAAGGTCGAGGCGGCGCTGGAGCGCGATCACTTCATGTCGCCTGGCGAGGCCCGCGACTGGGGTCTGATCGACGAGATCGTAGAGAGCCGCGTCACTCCGGGTGACGGTGACGAGGGTGGCAAGGACGCGTGAAGCAGGGCGGCGCCACCCGGCACCGGGTGGTGAATTTGACGTTGTGACCGGCTTGGTGCTGACTTAAGCTGTCACAAGACAACCTGCGAACCGTCATCATGCGGTGCAAGCAGCCGATGAGCGAGGCCTGAAAGGGACGATATGGCAACGAATTCAAGCGGCGACAGCAAGAATACTCTCTACTGCAGCTTTTGTGGCAAAAGCCAGCACGAGGTGCGCAAGCTGATTGCCGGCCCGACGGTGTTCATCTGCGATGAATGTGTCGAGTTGTGCATGGACATCATCCGCGAGGAAACGAAATCAGCGGGGTTGAAATCGTCCGAGGGCGTGCCGACTCCCGGTGACATCTGCGCGGTTCTTGACGATTACGTGATTGGTCAGGCGATGGCCAAGCGGGTGCTGTCGGTGGCTGTGCACAACCACTACAAGCGATTGAACCATTCTGCCAAGAGCAGCGATATCGAGTTGTCGAAGTCCAACATCCTGCTGATCGGGCCGACCGGGTGCGGCAAGACCTTGCTGGCGCAGACGCTGGCGCGAATCCTTGATGTGCCATTCACAATGGCGGATGCCACGACGCTGACCGAGGCGGGATATGTCGGTGAGGATGTGGAGAACATCATCCTCAAGCTGCTTCAATCGAGCGAATACAACGTCGAGCGGGCGCAGCGTGGGATCGTCTATATCGACGAGATCGATAAGATCACGCGCAAGTCTGAAAACCCATCAATCACGCGCGACGTGTCGGGCGAAGGTGTGCAGCAAGCGTTGTTGAAAATGATGGAAGGCACAGTGGCCAGCGTGCCGCCGCAGGGCGGGCGCAAGCACCCACAGCAGGAATTTTTGCAGGTGGACACGACCAATATCCTGTTCATCGTGGGCGGCGCATTTGCCGGGCTTGAGCGGATCATTGCACAGCGTGGCAAGGGTAGCGCAATGGGGTTCGGCGCAGACGTGAAAGACCCCGATGACGGGCGTGTTGGCGAAAAGCTCAAGAGCCTGGAACCTGAAGACCTTTTGAAATTCGGTTTGATCCCGGAATTCGTGGGCCGCCTGCCGGTTATCGCGACCCTTGAAGATCTGGACGAAGAGGCGCTGGTCACTATCCTGACCCAGCCAAAGAACGCGTTGGTCAAGCAGTATCAGCGCCTGTTCGAACTGGAAGAGGCGGACCTGACGTTTACCGATGATGCGCTCAAGGCAATTGCCAAGCGTGCGATCGAGCGTAAGACCGGCGCAAGGGGGCTGCGTTCAATCCTGGAGGATATCCTGCTGGATACGATGTTCGAATTGCCCGGTGCAGAAGGTGTCGAAGAAGTGGTCGTCAACGAGGAATCGGTTACCCACGGTGCGGCGCCGCTGATGATTTATGCCGATGACAAGAAGGAAAGCGCTACGGCCGGATAGCCGCGATGCTTGAGTTGTGATCGGGAAAGGCGGGCCATAATGCCCGCCTTTTATCATGGGTGCCGGAGTTTGCCATTGGTTTCTGTAAAAGTGCACGGACCCGTGAAGCGGGCGCTGCATGATGCAGGTATTTGCTCTATGACTTTCGCTTATGTCGGTACGAACCGGCCATTAGTCCAGTATTTTCTGAGCAATTTCGCGTCTAGGTGATCGGTTGCACGGCGAGAGGCCGGGCGAAAAACAAACCGAATCCGGAGGAACTTCGCAATGAAACTCACGACGTTCAAAATGCTATCCATTTCTGTGACGGCAGTGACTGCACTGGCCACGGCGCTGCCTGCTGTTGCTGATGACACATCGCAGCGAGCCATGATCGGCCTCACCGCAAATGCAGAAACCGATACTGCTACGGATGCCGAGACAAACGACAACCAAGCCATGCTGACCGTTACCGAGCAGGTGCGCGTTGATGCCAATGTTCGCGCCAGGTTGCGCAGCGGCCAGGAGCAAGACGATGAGGCTGAGGACGAGGAGGCCAATGCCGAGCCTGGACTGCGCACGCGAACCCGTGCGCGAACGGCCCTTGAGGCGGCTGCGAGTCTCGACGCCGAGACCGAAGCCGCCGCCAATGCCATCGGCGGTGCGGTAGATGCCACGATGGGTGGACTTTCCGGTAGTGCCGGTGTGTCCAGCGGTGTCGGTGGCAGTGCATCGGCCGGTGCCGGCGGTGTCGGCGGCGGTGTCGGCGGTGGTGTCGGCGGCGCGGCTGGCGTCAGCTTCTGATTGCCGAAACGCGGGACGGGGTGCGGGCATTGACAGCCCGCCCCCCGTGATCCTAGGTCTACCAGCCTTGGAAACAGCAGGTATCGTCATGAAACGTTTCGCTGTCATAGCTCTTGTCGTGTTGTTGTGGTCGCCGGACTCGGCGGTTGCCGAATCCGGGGTGGCCAAGCCGGTGGTCAAGCTGGTCGAAGAGCAGGGATACGCCGTGACAGAAATATCGCGCACCTGGCTGGGCCGTATCCTGATCACAGCACAGAACGACGACTACCTGCGGGAAGTCGTGTTGAATCGTACGACAGGGCAAATCATTCGGGACCGAGTCTTTCCACTAGGAAAGCAGAAAAGCGGGGGCGCCCCTGTGCAGGGCACAGCGCGGACTCCGGGTGATGCAGTAGATGATGCGCTCGATAGCGCCGGCGACGCGATCGACGGTGCGACCGGCGGGGTCGATGCCGGGGTCGGCGGAGTTGGCGG
>CAZOKA010000044.1:3429-6874 GCA_964580265.1 uncultured Rhodobacterales bacterium
GTTGTTCTGGCCGTTACCGCGAGCCGGGATATTCGGCGGGCAGAATCGGCGCGTCGGGTCACATCCGGCGAATTTACCGCCGTGGTCGAAGACTATTTCCGGAAACTGAACCTGACCCCTGCAGAGACCGAAGTGGCGTGGTTTCTACTAAAGGGGATGTCGCTGACCGAAATAGCCGCGTTGCGCAGCACGCGGGAGGGCACCGTCAAGGCGCAATGCACGGCAATCTACCGCAAGGCGGATGTTAGCGGTAAGGCACAGCTATTCTCGCTGCTGGTCGAGGACGTGCTGGTGTAGCAAGCCTTTTGTCGTGCGGGGCTACTGGACCTTTGCGCGCAAATGGTTCATATCGGGTTTGGAAAATGCGGAGAGATCGATGGGTATCCTGAACACTTTGCTGCGCAGCGTGACCTGGTGGAACGGCCAGACCCTCAACACCCAGTTCTACACATGGCGCAAGGGCGTCCATGTTGGGGACGACGAGCAGGGCAACCGATTTTTCATCAGCCGCGACGGCAAGCGCCGATGGGTCATTTACAATGGCGAGGTCGAGGCGAGCCGCGTCAGCCCCGATTGGCATGGCTGGCTGCATTACACCTTTGACGATGTGCCGAGCGATAAGCCTTTGGCGCACAAGCCGTGGGAAATGCCGCACCAGGAAAACCTGACCGGCACCGCGATGGCCTATGCGCCGAGCGGGTCGATCCGTCGGTCTCATCCCAGAACAACCAGCGATTACGAGGCGTGGACGCCGGAATAGGGTAGGCGGCGGAATGTCTGAAAACACCACCGAAGTCATCGTCGGCGGCGCGGTCTTGGCCATCGCGCTTGGGTTCTTGGTTTATGCCGGGCAAATGACGGGGTTTTCCGCAGGTGGTGAACGAGGGTATCCGCTGACGGCGTCGTTCAGGTCGCTGGAGGGTGTGACGGTAGGCACTGATGTCAAGCTGGCGGGTGTCAAGATCGGGACGGTGACAGACATCGCGTTGAACCCACAGACCTACCGCGCCGACACCGAGATCCAGGTGCGGGAGAGCGTGAAGATCCCTGATGACAGTGCGATCGTGATTGCATCGGAAGGGCTTCTCGGCGGCAATTTTGTCGAGGTCGTGCCCGGCGGCTCCTTGTTTTATTTCGATCCGGGGGCTGAGATAGAGGACACGCAGGGCGCTGTCAGCCTCGTGTCGCTACTCATGAAGTTCGTGACCGGATCTGAGAAGTCCGGCGGTGAGACACAATGATCCGTGGTGCATGTGGCCCTATTGCCGCTGCGATGGTGCTGGCATCGTCGCTGATTGGGCAGGCGCAAGAAGAGCAGGCGGTTACCACGGGTTCTGGCGCCATCTTGCGGACATTGGACAAGATGGAAGGCACCACGCGCGACATCGAGTTGCGCAGTGGCGAGACGGCCACGCTGAACCGGATGGATATCACCTTGCACGAGTGTCGTTATCCCGCTGATGATCCGGCTGGCGAAGCCTATGCCTTCCTGGAAATCCGGGATCGAGAGGAACGCGAGACGGCGTTCGAGGGGTGGATGCTGGCGACATCACCTGCACTGAACCCGCTGGATCATCCGCGTTACGACGTGTGGGTGTTGCGCTGCACCACGTCCTGAGGCGTGGCGGGCGGCGGCGCGGTGAAATCTGCGTGGCCGGCCAACGCCTCATCAAGTTGGCGGCGGTATTCGGCGCGCGGTATCTCGATCGCGCCGAGAGAGGCGAGGTGCGGTGTGATAAACTGCGTGTCCAGCAGGATGAAACCGGCACGCTTCAGCCTATCCACAAGCCATGCAAGCGCAACCTTGGACGCGTCTCGCCGGCGGGAAAACATGCTTTCGCCAAAAAATGCCGCCCCGATGGCGATGCCGTAAACCCCGCCTGAAAGCTGCCCATCCTGCCAGACTTCCAGGGAGTGCGCATGCCCCATGGTGTGTAACTGGCTGTAAAGGGATCGAATCTGGTCGTTGATCCATGTCTCGGGCCGGTCGGCGCAGGCATCCATCACGGCGTCGAACGCGGTGTCGATGGTGACCTCATAACGTCCCTGCCGGATGCGCCGCGCCAGTGAGCGCGATATGTGGAACCCATCGAGTGGAATTATCCCGCGGCGGCGCGGCTCGACCCAGAAAACCTCGGGGTCGTTGCGGTGCTCGGCCATGGGGAAAATGCCCGACGCGTAGGCGTGCAGGACAAGTTCGGGCGTGATCGTTGGTTCTTCATCGCGTGGCATGACGGACCTGCGTAAGCAGGATGTAAAAAGGCAGGGCGGCCCGCTATCCGCCCATGTTTGTCTCCAGCCAGTGTTCCAGCCAGTGAATGTTGTAGTCGCCACTTTGAATGTCGGGCTCGGCCAACAGGGCATGAAACAGCGGCACGGTCGTATCCACGCCATCGACGATCAACTCGCCCAAGGCCCGGTTCAGCCGCGCCAGCGCCTCGGGCCGGTCGCGTCCGTGCACGATCAGCTTGCCGATCAGGCTGTCGTAATAGGGCGGGATCGAGTAGCCGTCGTAGAGGGCGCTGTCCATCCTGATGCCCAGCCCGCCGGGCGCGTGATACTGCGTGATTTTGCCTGGACAGGGCGAGAAATTGGGCAGCTTTTCAGCATTGATGCGCACCTCGATGGCGTGGCCGTTCAGGCGTAGATCATCCTGCGTGAAGGACATTGGCCAACCTTCGGCGACGCGGATCTGTTCGCGTACCAGATCGACGCCGAACACCGCCTCGGTCACGGGATGTTCGACCTGCAGGCGAGTATTCATTTCGATGAAGTAGAACTCGCCGTTTTCATAGAGAAATTCGATGGTCCCTGCGCCGGCATAGTTGATGTTTGCCACCGCGTCGGCGCAAATCTTGCCGATGCGGGCGCGTTGTTCGGGGGTGATGGAGGGGCCGGGGGCCTCTTCGAACACCTTCTGGTGACGCCGCTGAAGCGAGCAATCGCGCTCGCCCAGGTGAACGGCCTGGCCCTTGCCATCGCCGAAGACCTGCACCTCGATATGGCGCGGGGTGGTCAGGTATTTTTCGATATAGACTTCGTCATTGCCGAAGGCAGCCTTGGATTCGGACCGTGCTGTGAGGAAGGCACTTTCCATGTCCGCGGCTGTTTCGGCCACCTTCATGCCACGTCCGCCGCCGCCCGCGGTGGCTTTGACGATCACCGGGTATCCCATTTCCTCGCCGAGTTTTTGCGCCTCTTTCAAGGTCGCAACGCCCCCGTCTGAGCCGGGTACACATGGAACGCCGAGGGCCTTCATGGTGTCCTTGGCGGTGATCTTGTCGCCCATGATGCGGATGTGTTCGGCCGTGGGGCCGATGAAGGTCAGGTCGTGGTCCTCGACGATCTGGACGAAGTTCGCGTTCTCGGACAGAAAGCCATAGCCAGGATGAATGGCCTGCGCGCCGGTAATTTCGCAGGCCGAGATGATTGCCGGGATGGACAG
>CAZOKA010000044.1:6884-12083 GCA_964580265.1 uncultured Rhodobacterales bacterium
AGAGGGAGGGCCGATGCACACGGTTTCATCGGCCATGCGCACATGCATTGCATCGGCGTCGGCGGTTGAGTGAACCGCGACGGATTGAATGCCCATCTCTCGCGCAGCGCGGATCACGCGCAGGGCGATCTCGCCGCGATTGGCTATCAGGATTTTGTCGAACATGTGCGGTGCCTTATTCGATGATCATCAAGGGCGCGCCGAACTCGACAGCGGCACCATCCTCGATCAGGATCCGCTTGACGGTGCCGGATTTCGGGGCGGGGATGTGGTTCATCGTTTTCATGGCTTCGATGATCAGCAGGGTGTCGCCCTCGGACACCTGGCTACCGACGCTGGCAAAGGGAGGCGCGCCCGGCTCGCCTTGGAGGTAGACGGTGCCGACCATCGGCGAGGTGACCGCGCCGGGATGGCTGGCCGGGTCTTCGATCGCTTGCGCAGGGGCTGATTGCGCCTCGGGCGCGGGGGCTGCGGTTGCGGGGGCTGCGATTTGCTGCGGTGGCGCAGCGGGGGCAGGCGCGGTCGGCTGACTGCGGCTGACGCGGACATTGAGACTGTCGTTGTCGCCATATTCGCGCATGACCTCCAGCTCGGTCAGGTCATTTTCGCGCAGCAACTCCGCCAACGCCTGGATGAAGGTCACGTCGGAGTCATGGTTTTTCTTTGTCATAGTGTCCTCGACCGGTTTGCAGGGGCGGGGGTGTCATGGCCCCGTGACAATCTGTTGCGCTTATAGGCGATCTGGTGGCGCTGGAAAAGCATGCAATTTCGTCATTTCCAAGCCCCATACCCATGGCCGTGCACCAGAGTCACAATGGCATTCCTGACAGCTTAGCCACCAATTCGGCCAGTTTGCGGGCGCGAAATTTCTCGAGAAGCCTGGCGCGGTATACCTCGATCGTTCGGTATGACAAAGATAGCTCCAGCCCGATTTCCTTGCTTGTCAGGCCCCTGCAGGTGAGGATCGCAACCTCGCGCTCGCGTTGTGTCAACTCGACTACAGGGCGTTCTTCGGACAGGTCGGCAAAGGACCAGATGCCGCGCATGAAGGGGTCTTCGGGGGTCAATGACTGTCCTCGCACCCTGCACCAGAACAAGGTGCCTTTGGCGCGGCGCATGACGCGCTCGTCGCTGTAGCGGCCGGTTTTGCGCATTTCGGCCAGACCGCGCGCACCGATTGTCTCGTAGTCTTGCCGCGAGGGGTAGAAGCGCGCCAACGGCACGTCGCGGTAGTCATCGGGGGCGCCGCCAAAGATCTGCGCGAACTGGCGGTTGCAGCCACGTATCACGCGGTTTTCCAGCATGGCCAGCCCGATAGGGGCGTGCTCAAAGGCGATGTCACCGATTTGCATGGGGGTGTCATGCCCTGAAACCGCCGCCATGAAAAGCCCCGGCGCGTATTTCTACCGATTGATCGGATGCACGGGGGGTGCTTGGGTATTCCTCGGGATTGAGGGAGGTGAGGATGGTAAATATCGCGACTTGGCTGGAGCGGCGCGCGGCGGTGGATGGGGATCGCCCGGCGCTGTTCCTGGGACGTGACATGGTGGCGGACTACGCCGGGTTTCATGCCCGCGCCGGGGCGGTGGCCGGGTGGCTTGTTGCGCGCGGCGTTATGCCGGGGGACCGTGTCGCACTGGCTATGCGCAACTGCCCGGATTACCTGTGCGCCATGTACGGCGCCTGGTATGCAGGGGCGGCGGTGGTGCCGATCAACGCCAAGCTGCATGCGCGCGAAATGGCATGGATTATCGGCGACAGTGGCGCGCGCGTCGTCTTTGCCACGCCGGATCTGGGGGCAGCATTGCAAGGGCAGAGCTGCGACGGCGACGTGGTGGTTTTGCCCGGCTGCGGTGAGGATCACTGCGTGTTCACCGCCGATCCGCTGGCGGCTCCGCTTGGCCGGGCGGCGGAGGATCTGGCGTGGCTGTTTTACACCTCGGGCACCACGGGCACGCCAAAGGGGGTGATGATCACGCACCGGATGCTGTCGGCGATGGCGCTAAGCTATTTCGCGGATGTCGATACGGTGGAGGCCGATGACTGCGCGCTTTACGCCGCGCCGATGAGCCATGGTGCCGGGCTATACAACCTGATGCATGTACTGGTGGGCGCGCGACATGTGTGTCCTCCGTCGGGGGGCTTTGATCCCGGCGAGATCCTTGAACTGGCCGCGCATTTCGACCGCGTGCACATGTTCGCGGCGCCCACGATGGTGCAGCGGCTGACCCGGCACGCCAAGGCGCACGGGGCGTCCGGGGCGGGGCTGCGCAGCGTGGTTTACGGCGGAGGGCCGATGTATCAGGCTGATATCGTCGAGGCGGTCGATCACTTTGGCCCGGTGTTCATACAGATCTACGGGCAGGGTGAGTGCCCGATGTGTATCACCGCCTTGCCGCGCACGATGGTGGCCGATCGCGCGCATCCTGACTGGCAGGAGCGGTTGACTTCGGTGGGACGCGCGCAATCGGTCGTGCAGGTGGCAATCAGTGACGGGACGGGTGGCGCAGCGCCGCCCGGCACGGCAGGCGAGATCATGGTGCGCGGTGATGCGGTGATGCCCGGCTATTGGCGTAACGAGGTAGCCAGCGCCCGTGCATTGGTGGATGGGTGGCTGATGACCGGCGATGTCGGTGTGATGAACGCGGAGGGATTCGTGACGTTGCACGACAGGTCCAAGGACATGATCATCTCGGGTGGCACCAACATCTACCCACGCGAGGTGGAAGAGACGCTGATGAGCCATGGCGCGGTGCAGGAGGCTGCGGTGGTGGGGGCGCCCGATCCGGAATGGGGCGAGATCGTTGTGGCCTTCGTTGTGGCCGCGCCGGGCCGGGAGGTGGACAAGGCCGCGCTTGATGCGCATTGCCTGGAGCGAATGGCGCGGTTCAAGAGACCCAAGCGCTATGTGCATCTGCGTGAGCTACCCAAGAACAACTATGGCAAGGTTCTTAAGACGGAACTGCGCCGGATGCTGGAGGAAACATCATGAACGATTTGAATGGAAAGACGGCATTGATAACGGGATCGGTGCAGGGGATCGGCCTGGCGGTGGCGCGGGCACTGGCGGGGGCCCAGGCGCGCATCGCCGTGCATGGGTTAGCAGGGGACGTGCAAGTGCACGAGGTATGTGAGGAATTGCGCGGGGCCGGTGCGCCGCAAGCCGAGTTTTTTCACGGCGATCTGCGCGATGCCGCGCAGATCAACGAGTTGATGGGGGCCGTGGCCTCTTGGGGCGGGCCGGATATTCTGGTCAACAATGCGGGTATACAGAAGACCGCTCCGCTGGCGGAGATGGAACGAGAGAGCTGGGACGATATCCTGGCGGTGAACCTGTCCGCCGCGTTTCACACCATGCAGGCGGCGATGCCGGGGATGGCCTCGCGCGGCTATGGGCGGGTCATCAACATCGCCTCGGTGCACGGGCTGGTTGCTTCCAAAGACAAGGCACCCTACGTGGCAGCCAAGCATGGGCTTGTGGGGCTCAGCCGGGTTGCGGCGTTGGAGTATGCCAAGTCTGGATCGCGCGCGGCGGGTGGTGTGACGGTGAACTGCATCTGCCCCGGCTGGACCGAGACGGCCATCCTTACGCCGCAAATCGAGGCGCGCGCGGAGGCATTCGGAGGAGACAGGAATGCTGCGATCGCCGATCTGCTGTCAGAAAAGCAACCCTCGGGTCGAATGTCCGATCCACACGAAATCGGGGCGCTGGCGCTGTGGCTCTGTGCTCCGGTCGCGCATAACGTAACCGGCACGGCAATTCCCGTCGATGGTGGTTGGACCGCGCAATGATTCGGCCTGCCCGAACGGCCTGACGATCTTGTCACTGCCGTTCGAACATCTGGTTTAGCGCCGCTCGCTCCGATATCAGGGGCAGGGGCGCACGTAATAGGTGCCATCGCCGCGTGCATAGGCGCATTCGCGTGTTTGCTGGTTGCGTGCGACAAGGGCACCAGCGGCAGCGCCACCCAGAGTGGTCAGGACGGTCCAGTTATCGTTGGAACCGAGCGCCTTGGCCGTCAGCAACCCGAGCGCGCCACCGATTGCGGCGCCGCCTGCAACGCGCTGTTCCGAGGGCGTCATGCAGCCCGCAAGGGTCAGCAGCGCGACGGCGGATGTTGTTAGAATGTACTTACGCATCAATTCAGTCCTTTCGCTTCGAGAGACGCGAAGAGTGTCCGCGCTCGCCACAGTGGCGCGCCATGACCTATAATTCAACAGTTTACTTACCGTTGCCTTGCGAATGAGCAACGCCCCGCACCTTTAGTGCGAGGCGTTGGCTGCGCGGTAGTGCAGCAGCTCAGCCGCGATTCATGCGGTTTTCGATCAATTCATCCACCACCGACGGGTCGGCCAGCGTCGATGTGTCGCCGAGTGCGCCAAAGTCGTTCTCGGCGATCTTGCGCAGGATGCGACGCATGATTTTGCCCGAGCGCGTCTTGGGTAGGCCCGGTGCCCATTGGATCAGGTCGGGTTTGGCGATGGGGCCGATTTCGGTGCGGACCCATTTTTCCAGTTCCTTGCGCAAATCCTCGCTGGGATCGACGCCGTTCATCAATGTGACGTAGGCATAGATGCCCTGGCCCTTGATGTCATGGGGGTAGCCTACCACGGCGGCTTCGGCAACGCTTGCGTGGGCGACCAGCGCGCTTTCAACTTCGGCGGTGCCCATGCGGTGCCCGGACACATTGATCACGTCATCAACGCGGCCGGTGATCCAGTAATAGCCATCCGCATCACGGCGGCACCCATCACCGGAAAAATAATACCCCTTGTACTGCTGGAAGTAGGTATCCATGAAGCGCTGATGGTCCCCGTAAACCGTGCGCATCTGGCCCGGCCAGCTATCGGCGATAGCCAATACGCCTTCGGCCTCGGTGCTGGTGATTTCCTTGCCAGATTCGGGTTCGAGTACGACCGGCTGCACCCCGAAGAAGGGAACGGTTGCCGAGCCGGGCTTGGTGGCCGTGGCGCCGGGCAGCGGGGTGATCATGTGCCCGCCCGTTTCGGTCTGCCACCAGGTGTCGACGATGGGTACATTGCCCTTGCCGACAATGTCGTTGTACCAGTTCCACGCCTCAGGATTTATCGGCTCGCCCACGGTGCCCAGAACTTTGAGATCTGACAGATCGTATTTCGTGACATATTCGTCGCCTTGGCCCATCAGCGCCCGAATGGCCGTCGGGGCGGTGTAGAACT
>CAZOKA010000045.1:0-11995 GCA_964580265.1 uncultured Rhodobacterales bacterium
GAAACTGTCCGATAGGAGGGGCGAAAGGACGCGCCATGCCCCCCAGATTCCAGTTCACGCTCAACAAGACCGACGGCGCCGCGCGCGCCGGGGTGATCGAGACGCCGCGCGGCGAGGTGCGGACCCCTGCCTTCATGCCGGTTGGGACGGCTGGCACGGTGAAGGGGATGCTGCCCGAAAGCGTCGCCTCGACGGGCGCTGATATTCTCCTTGGCAATACCTACCACCTGATGCTGCGCCCCGGTGCGGAACGGGTGGAAAGGCTGGGCGGGTTGCACCGTTTCATGAACTGGGACGGACCGATACTGACGGATTCAGGCGGTTTCCAGGTGATGAGCCTTGCCGGCCTGCGCAAGCTGTCCGAGGAGGGGGTGCGGTTCAAATCCCATATCGATGGCGCGATCCACGAGTTGACGCCCGAGCGGAGCATGGAAATTCAGCGCCAGTTGGGCAGCGATATCGTGATGTGCTTCGATGAATGCCCGGCCTTGCCCGCGACGGATGAGACGGTGGCCGAGAGCATGCGGCTGAGCATGCGGTGGGCCGTGCGCTCGAAGGAGGCGTTCGGAGACCGGCCGGGGCATGCCCTGTTCGGCATCCAGCAGGGCGGCGTGAACCGCGATCTGAGGGCCGAGAGTGCCGCGGCCCTGCGGGGGGTCGAATTCGATGGCTACGCCGTCGGGGGGCTGGCCGTAGGCGAGGGGCAGGAGGCGATGTTCGGAGTGCTGGACTATGCCCCCGCGATGCTGCCCGAGAACAAGCCGCGCTACCTGATGGGGGTGGGCAAACCCGATGATATCGTGGGGGCCGTGGCCCGGGGCATCGACATGATGGACTGCGTGCTGCCGACCCGGTCGGGGCGGACGGGGCAGGCATGGACATGGCGAGGGGTGGTCAACATCAAGAATGCCCGCCACCGAGACGATCCCCGACCGCTGGACGAGGCGTGCGCATGTCCGGCCTGTCGGGGCTACAGCCGGGCCTACTTGCACCACGTTTTCAAGTCCGGTGAAATGATAAGCGGGATGCTTCTGAGCTGGCATAACCTGCAATTTTTCCAGGATCTGATGGCTGCGATAAGGGGCGCGATCGAGGCGGATCGATTCGCTGCGTTTCGAGCCGAATTTGAGGCGGAGTACCGGCTGGGCGATATCGAGCCACTATAGGTGTGACCACGGTGCTTCGCTTCACGGTCTATTTCCAATCATAATATTTCAGATACTTGATGGCACATAATGTGCGTTTGCGGCCACTGCTCAGGAATACGATGGTCGCTGTTGCGGGTTTCTCATAGGGGCGGTTAATGCAACGAACAACCACATGTGGAATGGTAGCTTTGCCTGAGACTATGTTGATGTAAGCGGCGGGTCTTTCTGCCTGACATGCGGCAAGAACTGGAGTTCGGGGGCACAGTATATGGCTATTATATCAGCGCCGCGTTTTATAGAGCCGATGGCTTCAAGCTTGGTTGGCGATGCCGAACGTACACTTGTAGCCTGGGTCTCGGCCTTTGCGCGGATCGTGTCCAAACTCGAAAACCGGTACGCCGATGCGCGCGTACCTGGCGAACGCGCCGTAGCACGGTGCACGGCTCTTAGTGCGAGATGCGGCGCGATCTGCCAATACCGAGAAACTGCGCGTCCGTCGGTTCAAGAAATATATGGAACAGATCGGAAAGTAGGCTTGGAATGGTTGTTTTCAGGCACCACCGGTTTGCCGCGCTGGACTGAACTTGTCATATTGCGATGTAAGAGATTTCAATAAGCCGCATGGCGCCAGAAATGATGCAAAAAATTGTCTTTTTGCGATTTTTAGTGATGTGTCATCGTGTCGAGGCACGGCGCAAGATCTCAGCGGTATCGGGGTGGTTGAGCAGGGTTTCGCCAACTTCGAATCCCAAATGTGCGCGTGCTGCGTGTCCTGGCAGTGCCCCCGCCATGCTGCGAGATAGCTCATTTGGCAGCGCGGGGCGCGTCTGGGGGCTGAGCAGTAAAGTTTCGGCAGCAATCCCTTCGGCATAGATGATCTGGTGCGCATCGAAGAGCAATTGGAAATAGTCCACGAAGCCGCCATGGCGGCGCGTCACGCTGGTGCCATTCACAAGGTGACGGGCGCGCACCAGCACCTCCGCCCGACCGGCGCCGAGGGCATCGTCGCGTTGGTAGATGAACAGCCGATGTTCGGGGCTGAGGATAAGGTCATGTGCGTTGTTGAGGACACCGGCGGCAATTACGATGGGGGCGTATTCGCCCACGGCGCGCACGGTGGTTTGCCCGATCCATCGGATCGGCTGGATGCCATCGTCGCGGGTCAGGACACGGTCGCCAATACCGAGATCCTCGATCGGGATTTGCGCGCCGGAAGCAAGCGTGATGCGGGTGCCGCGCACAAAGGATACACAGGCTATCTCGGCAAGTTTGGCGCGCAGATCGGTGGTGTCGATGCGCACGACGGCATAATCGGTGCGGGGGGATAGTGCAGAAAGGGGCAGGGCATAGACCGCACAATCCGGCTCATGCTGCGCGAACACCAGCAATTCAGTGGTTTGTCCATCCGGCGACATCAGCGTGAGGCAGCTATCGATCCGGATCGGTGTGCTGGGCGTTCCGGTTTCGGTATTGTCGGCTACCGACAGAGTGTCATCTGGGGCCGCGTTCAACCCCAGGCGGACAGGTGTGGCGGTATCGGCCAGGGTGTAGATGTCGTCAGGTTCGATATCTCCGGCACAGGCCAGAGTATCGCCCAGGTTGGCGCCATGGCTCACGGATAGGTCCGACGCCCGGTAGACCGGAAGGGAAAAGGCGGAGCTGTTTGCGGGATTTGCTGGGGAAGCAGTCATTTTTGTGGTCAATTCAGCGGTTTGAAAGGGGCATCGTCGGCAGTTTCTCGGACGGTTGCAAGTGTTTTGGCGCAGCAATGTGTCATGTTCTGGACCTTGTCGCGGTGATTTGCTGGAATTGTGGCGCGGCGGGCGCTAGGCCTTGGCGGCGAACATGCAACTGAAGGAGAGGCGCGATGGATTTGGGAATTGCGGGAAAGCGGGCGTTGGTCTGCGCATCGAGCAAGGGGCTCGGGCGTGGCTGTGCCGAGGCATTGGCGGAAGCGGGCGTGCATCTGGTGATGAACGCGCGCGGGGCCGACGCCCTGGAAGAGGCAGCGGCGGCAATCCGGGCCGCGCATGGTGTCGAGGTGGTGACCGTGGCCGCGGACATCACGACGGAAGAGGGGCGCGCACGCGTGCTTGAGGCCGCAGGCGATGTCGATATCCTGGTCAACAACGCCGGTGGTCCGCCGCCGGGAATGTGGACCGATTGGGAGCGCGAGGATTTCATCAAGGCATTGGATGCCAACATGCTGGCGCCGATCGCGATGATCAAGGCGCTGGTGCCGGGAATGATGGCGCGCGGCTGGGGCCGGGTGGTGAATATCACGTCGCAAAGCGTCAAGTCGCCGATTGCCGTTCTGGGCCTGTCGAACAGCGCGCGCGCGGGCCTGACCGGCTATGTCGCGGGCACCTCGCGGCAGGTGGCGGGCAACGGGGTCGTCATGAACAACCTGTTGCCCGGTATCCACGACACCGCGCGTGCAGAGGCGCTGGATAACGGTGTGGCAGAGCGCGAGGGGATCAGCGTGGAAGAGGCCAAGGCGCAACGATGCGCGACGATTCCGGCGGGGCGCTACGGCACGCCGCAGGAGTTCGGCGCGATGTGCGCGTTCCTCTGCTCACAGCATTCCGGGTTCATGGTGGGCCAGAACGTGCTGCTGGATGGCGGTGCCGTGAACGCAACGCTATAGACAATGCAGAGAGGGGGCTCGGTCGGGGTCCGCTCACCTTCTTGTGCATGGTATCGGTGTCCGGCGCTTGCTAGCGATATGGCAATCATATTGCCAAGCCCTTGGAAGGACTGCCCATGCACCCGCTGATCATTGTCGCGCTTTTCGCTTTTGTCGCCGTGCTCAGCCTGTGGGCGGCCCCCCGCCGTGCCAGCGTCGAGGGCTTTTTCGGGGGGCGCGGCGTGGATGGGCAGGCGCCGGGCCTGTGGATGCTTGTCCTAAGCCAGGTCACGACCTGGATCTTTGCGCGGTCCCTGATGAACGCGGCGATCCTTGGGTATTATTACGGTATCGCGGGCACGCTGGCTTACACGGCCTATTACGGCTCGTTCCTGACCGGCGCGCTGATCGTGGACCGGCTCAGGGCGACGGGCGCGGGATCGGTGCAGGACTGGTTGAGCGTGCGCTTTGGCGGGGTGGGCGTGGGGGCCTACAACGTGGTGATCGCGCTGCGCCTCTTGTCTGAAGTGTTCGCGAACCTGCTGGTAGTCGGCCTGATTTTCGGTGCGGTCCTGCCGGGCGGGGGCACTTGGGCGATCCTTGCGGTGGCGGCACTGGGGCTGGCCTACTCGGCGTGGGGCGGGTTGAGCGCGGCGCTGCGCACAGATGTGGTGCAGATGGTATTGTTCCTCGTGGTTTTCGCGCTGGCTTTTGCGGCGCTGCTGAACAGCCCCGAGTTCGACCTTGGCGCGGTGATCACGGCCGAGGGCGTGTCGGGCAGCACCAACGGATGGATATTGCTGGTGGTGGCGGGATTGCAGGTGTTTTCCTACCCCGCGCATGACCCGGTGATGATGGACCGCGGGTTCCTGGCCGACAGGGCGGTGACGCGCGCGTCGTTCCTGCATGCGTTCTGGATCTCTGCGACGCTGATCCTGGGGTTCGGATTTTTCGGCATTCAGGCGGGGCTGAGCGGGGCCGCGTACGAGGGGCAGTTGATCGGCACATGGGCGGGGATGTTCCCGCCGTGGGTGTTTGCCGCGCTGATGTTGAGCCTGCTGATCTCGGCGCTGAGCACGCTGGATTCGGCACTGTCTAGTGCGGCGCGGCTGGTGGTCGAGGAATTGCGTCTTGCGCCGCGCAGCCTGTTGGGGGGACGGGTTGCGATGCTGGTCTTCATGGGGATGGGCGCGGCGCTGACGTTGTGGGGCAACCAGACGCTGTTCGATGCTGTCGCGGTCAGCGGCACCGCGTCGATGTTCTTGGCGCCGGTGCTGGCAGTCGGGCTGATCGCGGGGCGCGATATCGGGCGCGCGGGGTATCTGGGGGCGTTTGCCGCCGCGATAACCGGGGCGTTGGCGTATTTCCTGCGGGATGTTCCTGCGGTGGCGATGATCCTGCCCGAGGGGCACAAGTATTTGCAACTGCTGGTGATCTGCGCCGTGGTCCTGATGGCCGGGTTCGCGAGCGTCCTGAGCAGCCGCGGCAGGGTTGCAGGAAACGGGGCAGGCTGCTAAATGGCGATCCAATCCCGATCAGTTTGATCGGAAAACTGCCCGGAGAACCAAGTGCCTTCTGCCCCCGCTGTGCCCCGGTTGGAGATACGCGACCTTGTCCGCCGGTTCGATGGTCAGGCGGTAGTCGATCACGTGTCGCTATCGGTGATGCCGGGGCAGGTGACCTGCCTGTTGGGTCCGTCGGGTTGCGGCAAATCGACTACGCTGCGCATGATTGCCGGCGTCGAGATGCAGGACGAGGGCGAAATCTGGGTCGATGGCAACCTGATTTGCGACACGGTGTTTCGTGTTCCCCCCGAACGGCGGGCGATTGGCCTGATGTTCCAGGATTTCGCGCTGTTCCCGCATCTGAGCGTGGCCGAGAACGTGGCATTCGGCCTGTCAGGCAGCCGCGAGCAGAAGCGCGCGCGCGTTGCCGAGTTGCTGGAGCGGGTCGATCTGATGCGGTTCATCGATGCTTACCCGCATTCGCTGTCGGGCGGCGAGCAGCAGCGCGTTGCGCTCGCGCGGGCGTTGGCGCCGCAGCCGCGGATCATGCTGATGGATGAGCCGTTTTCGGGGCTGGATAACCGCCTGCGCGACGATATCCGCGATCAGACGCTGGAAATCCTCAAGCAGGAAGATGCTGCTGTTCTGCTGGTGACGCACGAGCCGGATGAGGCGATGCGCATGGCCGACGAGATCGCGCTGATGCGCGGTGGGCGAATCGTGCAGCAGGGCGCACCCTATAACATCTACAACGCGCCGATGGATCGGCAGGCAGTGGCATTCTTCAGCGATATCAATGTGATACGCGGCCGCGTGGAGGGCGCGTTGACCGATACGCCGTTCGGGCAATTCCTGGCGCCGGGGGTGCCGGATGGCGCGGAAGTGGAGATCGTGATTCGTCCGCAGCACATCAAGATCGACCTGGATCGCGCGGGGCGCGGCCCAAGCCCGACGCCGCAGGACGGTGTCGCGGCGCGCGGCGAAGTGGTGCGTGCGCGCTTCATGGGAAGCGAGAGCCTTGTCGAGATACGCATGGATTTCGATGGCTCGATCCTCAAGGCGACGGTGCCGAACGTCTTCCTGCCGGGGCCGGGCAAACCGCTGTGGCTGATGATCCGGCGCGACCGATGTTTCGTGTTTCCGGCGAACGATGCGGCCGGTTGAGGGGCGTGGACAGCGCACAAGCACCTGCTGGAGAGGCGTTGAGGCGCGAAAATCAGGCCACGCGGCGCTTTGGTTCTTCCAACGGGGGCGGATCATCATTAGATACGGGAAACACGGATTGTGCGGCGCCTGTGCAAAGGGGGTCGCGGATTAGGGAGACATGACATGCTAAACAATATCGGACTGCCGGGCCTGCTGCTGATTGCGGTGGTCGTGCTGGTGCTTTTCGGGCGCGGCAAGATCAGCTCGCTGATGGGCGAGGTTGGCAAGGGCATCACTTCTTTCAAGAAGGGTGTCAGCGAAGGCAACAAGGAGCTTGAGGATCAGGCCGACGCCGACGACGCGAAGGACGTGACCCCCGAGCAAAGCCAAGAGCAAGACAAGGACAAGGTCTGATCCATGCTTGATCTTGGCTGGACCGAGCTGCTGCTGATCGGCATAGTTGCGCTGATCGTGGTGGGCCCGAAGGATCTGCCGGGACTGTTCCGCTCGGTCGGGCGGTTCGTGGGCAAGGCCAAGGGCATGGCGCGTGAATTCAGCCGCGCGATGGATGACGCGGCCGAAGGGTCGGGTGTCAACGACATGGCCAGCACGTTCCGCGACGTGGCCAATCCCAAGAAGCTGGGCATGGACAAGATCAAGGACGCGACCAAGGGGGTCACTGACTGGGATCCGGACTCGGAAACTGGCAAGCTGGCCGAGGATCGCGCCGACGCTGCGCGCAAGATCCGCGAATCGTCGGCCAACAAGGCGCTGGAGCGCAAGGCCGCCGAGGCGAAGGCCGCTGAAAAGGAAGCTGCGGAAAAAGCCGGAGAAGCGAGCGCCGATACGGCGAAAACGGGCACGTCCAAGGGAAAGACCAAGTCGGGCGCGACCAAGGCCGCAGGCAAACCGGCAGCATCCAGCCAAGCAAAGGCCAAGGCGGGCAGCGGCGCGAAAACCACGCGAAAGTCGACCGCCTCCAAGACGTCCGCACCAAAGAGCGCGACAGCCAAGGCGGGCACGGCCAAGACGACTGCAAAGAAGGCCTCGACACCCACAGCCAAGAGTTCCGCCGCCAAGACGGGCACGTCGAAAACGGGCAAGTCGAATACGGCATCCAAAAAGGCAGCCCCCAGCAAGGCGGCGCCCAAGAACAAATCCTCCGGGGATAATACATGAGCGACACAGACGAGATCGAGGAAAGCAGCGCGCCGCTGATCGAGCATCTGGCAGAGCTGCGCAACCGGCTGATCCATTCGGTCGCGGCTTTCATCATCGGCATGATCATATGCTTTACGGTTTGGAACCCGATCTTCGATTTCCTGACGCATCCGCTGTGTTCGGCGATGGCCGAGCGCGGGCATTCCGATTGCGGGCTGATCCTGATCAAGTTGCAGGAGGGCTTCTTCGTTGCGGTGTCGATTTCCCTGTTGGGCGGACTGATGCTGTCGTTTCCCTATATCGCGTTCCAGATGTGGCGGTTCGTGGCGCCGGGACTGTACCGCAATGAAAAGGGTGCATTTCTGCCGTTCATGATCGCCTCGCCATTCATGTTCCTGCTGGGCGCGGCGTTTGCGTTTTACGTGGTCACGCCGCTGGCGTTTGATTTCTTCCTTGGGTTTCAGCAGCCCGGTTCGGTTCTGGGTGAGGGGGCGACAGACAAGAACGCCGTGGCCGGGATCGCTTTTCAGGGGTCCGCGCAGGAATATCTCAGCCTGACGATCAAATTCATCGTCGCCTTTGGCCTGTGTTTCCAGTTGCCGGTGCTGTTGACCCTCATGGGCAAGGCCGGGCTGGTCAGCGCCGCGGGGCTGGGCGCCGTGCGTAAATATGCCGTGGTAGCCATCCTGGTGCTGGCGGCACTGGTCACGCCGCCCGATGTTATCACGCAGGTGATCCTGTTCGTGGTGGTTTTCGGCCTTTACGAGATATCGATCTGGCTGGTGCGCCGGGTCGAGAAAAAGCGCGAGGCAGAGCTGCGCGCGCAGGGCCTGTGGTTCGAGGATGACGACGAGGAAGAGGATTTCGAAGACCCGCTGATGGCGGAGTTCGACGAAGACGACGACAACGGCGACGGGGACGCCAAGACGTGAGTAAGCACCTCAAGCGTATCGCCGCGGCGCTGGAGCGATTGGCCCCCGCGCCGCAGGCTGCACCGGATTTCGATGCGGCGGATGCGTTTGTGTGGCATGTCGAGCCTGACCGCCTGGTGCCCGTGGCGCAGGTGAATCGCGTCAATCTGAACCTGCTGTTGGATATCGACCGGGCGCGCGATACGCTGCTCGCGAATACCGAGCAGTTCGCGCGCGGCCTGCCCGCCAACAACGCGCTGCTTTGGGGCGCGCGCGGCATGGGAAAGTCCAGCCTTGTCAAGGCGGTGCACGGGGCGATCCGGGAACAGGGGCTGCCGCTGAAGATCGTGGAGCTTCAGCGCGAGGATCTGCCAAGCGTGGGGCGTTTGCTGTCGCTGCTGCGCGGCAGCGACGCGCGTTTCCTGCTGTTTTGTGACGATCTGTCCTTTTCCAGCGACGATCAGCACTACAAGAGCCTCAAGGCGGTTCTGGATGGCGGAATCGAGGGGCGCCCCGACAACGTGCTGTTTTATGCCACGTCAAACCGGCGGCACCTGATGCCGCGTGACATGATCGAGAACGAGCGGTCGAGCGCAATCAACCCATCCGAAGCGGTCGAGGAAAAGGTGTCTCTATCGGACCGTTTCGGCCTGTGGCTGGGCTTTCACCCGTGCGGACAGGATGAATACCTGGCCATGATACGCGGCTATTGCGAGGCCTATGGGGTCAAGATCGACGACGAAACCCTGCGCGCCGAGGCGATCGAATGGCAGGCCACCCGCGGCGCCCGGTCGGGGCGGGTGGCGTGGCAGTATTTTACCGACCTGGCGGGGCGGCGCGGCGTTGCCATCTAGGGGACGATCTGCGCCCTGCACTCGTGCGGATGGCTACAGTGCAAAGGCAAGTGTTGCATTGGGCGGTCTAATTTGCGGTACTCGCAGGCGCTGTTTCATCCATCCGGGTTTGTCGCATGACCGTTGAACAGATTATAGTGCTGGTTCTTCTGGGCTGCGTTTTCGTTAGCTTCTTCAAGGAGTTCTACCCGCCCGAAGTGACGGCGATGGGAGCGTCGGCGTTTTTGTTGGCCAGCGGGATCATTGACACGCAGGCATTCCTGGCGGTGTTCAGCTCTCCTGCGCCGATCACCATTGCGATGATGTTCATCATTTCCTCGGCGTTGGAACGGACGGGCGTGCTAAAGATCCTGGGTGATTTCCTGCGACAAACGGCACGTGGATCGTACTTGCGCACGATGCTGCTGATGATGTTCGGGACGATGCTGGCCTCGGCCTTCATGAACAACACGCCGGTTGTGATTCTGATGACGCCGGTGATGATCTCTTTGGCGGCGGGGGTCGGTGTAACGCCGTCGAAGCTGCTGATCCCGCTTTCGTTTTCGGCCATTTTCGGCGGTGCGCTGACGCTGGTCGGCACCTCGACCAATATCCTGATGAGTGGTGTCGCCACCGAGGCCGGGTTGAAGCCTATCACCATGTTCGAGATGACGCTTCCGGGGCTGATCTTTGCCACGGTGGGGATGCTTTACATGATGTTCGCGGGGCGGTTCCTGTTGCCTGATCGCAGCTCGATGTCGAGTCTTCTGGGGCAGGGGGGAAAGCGGCAGTTCATGGCGCGTCTGCTGATCCCGGCGGGGTCGAAATACGTCGGGCAGACGCTGAATGATCTGCCATTCGCGACGGGGCAGGCGCGGGTGCTGGACGTGATCCGGGGCGAGACATCGCTGCGCCGCGAGCTGCGCGAGCTGGTTCTGCGCGCCGGCGACCGGGTGGTTATCAAGACGGACACGGGCGAGATTCTGGGCCTGAAAGAAAACGGACAGGTCGAGTTCCGCGATATATCGGGGCAGGGATTCGAGCCGGTGGCGGCCGATCAGACGCTGCTGATGGAAGCCAGCGTCGGGCCGAACTCGCATTTGCGGGGCCGTGCCCTGGGCGATCTGCGGCTCAGGCGGAAATACGGCATCTACGTCATGGCGGTGCATCGCAACGACCGCAACATTTCCGACCGGATCGACGATGTCAGCCTGCAATTCGCCGATACGCTGTTGTTGGAGGGGACCGCGGAAGGCATCCAGCGGTTGATGGATGACGGCGGCGTGATCAACCTATCGGCCCCGGCCGAGCGCCCTGTGCGGCGCGAGAAGGCCCCCATTGCCATCGCCACGATCCTGGCGGTGATGGCGTTGGCGGCCCTGGGCATCATGCCGATTGCCGGACTGGCGGTGATTGGTGCGGTGACGGTCATGCTGACCCGCTGCGTGGACCCGGAAGAGGCGTTCGACGCCATCGACTGGCGCATCCTCTTCCTGATCTTCGGGATGCTGGGGCTGAGTATCGGGCTGGACGTGACAGGCACCGCGGGGATGATCGTGAAGACGTTGGTCGGCTTGGTCGGGGGGCTGGGGCCGTTGGCTATACTGGCGGCCGTTTACATCCTGACCAGCGCAATGACAGAGATGGTCAGCAACAACGCGGTGGCGGTACTGATCGGGCCAATCGCGATTGCGCTGGCGCTGGAGCTTGGGCTCGATCCGAGACCCTTCGTGATGGCGGTGATGTTCGCCTCGGGCTTCAGCTTTGCCACGCCGATCGGGTATCAGACCAATACGTTCGTTTATGGCGCCGGAGGCTACAAGTTTCGTGATTTCATCAAGGTTGGCCTGCCGATGAACGTGATCTTTGCCGTAGTCGCAGTTCTGATCATTCCGTTGTTCTTCCCGTTCTGAGCAAAGCCATGCTTGATATTCTCACCGACCGCACCTATCGCCACCTGTTCGCTGCGCAGGTGGTCGCCTTGTTGGGAACGGGCCTTGCCACGGTGGCGCTTGGCCTGCTGGCTTATGATCTGGCGGGCGAAGGGGCGTCGATGGTGCTGGGCACGGTGTTCACCATCAAGATGGTGGCCTATGTTGGTATCGCACCGATCGCGGGCGCCTTTGCAGACAAGGTGCCGCGCCGCGCCTTTCTGGTGGGCCTGGACCTGGTGCGCGCCTGCGCGGCGCTGGCACTGCCGTTCGTGACCGAGGTCTGGCAGGTTTATGTCCTGATTTTCGCGCTGCAATCTGCCTCGGCTGCGTTCACGCCGACGTTTCAGGCGACGATCCCCGATGTGTTGTCGGACGAGGCGCGATATACGCGGGCGCTGTCGTTGTCGCGCCTGGCCTACGATCTGGAAAACATACTCAGCCCCACGCTGGCCGCGCTGCTGCTTGCGGTGATGTCTTACAATGCGCTGTTTCTGGGGACGATGGCGGGGTTTGTGGCCTCTGCGGTGCTGGTGGTATCGGTGCTGCTGCCCAGCCCGCAATCAGCGGGCAGGCGGGGCATATACGACCGGACCACGCGCGGCATCCGCATCTACCTTGCCGCGCCGCGCCTGCGCGGGTTGTTGGGGTTGAATCTTGCGGCATCGGCGGCTGGCGCGATGGTCTGGTCAATTCCGTGGCGCTGGTGCGGGGTACGCTGGGCCTGGATGAGA
>CAZOKA010000046.1:0-11872 GCA_964580265.1 uncultured Rhodobacterales bacterium
TGATAAGCGGTGTGATCTGGGGCGGTATCGTCTCGGGGCTGGTGGCGGCGACGGTGTCACTGATCAATGGCCCGGTGACCTTTCCAAGTCCCGAGGCGACGTCGCTCGAGGTGCCGCCCGGCTCGGAATTCGATCGTGCGGGGGAAGATCGCA
This sequence comes from uncultured Rhodobacterales bacterium, assembly GCA_964580265.1. Classification (GTDB taxonomy): domain Bacteria; phylum Pseudomonadota; class Alphaproteobacteria; order Rhodobacterales; family Rhodobacteraceae; genus Sediminimonas. The sequence goes on from CAZOKA010000046.1 coordinate 154, forward strand.
TGGCCGATCTTCCCGAGGGGGACAGCGCGCCGTCGCCCGCCGTGGAAGCGCCGCGCGCGGCTGCGCCAATGCCCGACGAGTTGAGTCCTCAGGCCGGGGCGGACACCGATCCCGGAGTCGCCCCGGATGCCGCGCAGGACGATCCGTCAATGTCGGCGCCAGCGCCGCAAGGCGCGGCGAACGCGCCCGAGATGGCATCGGATGGCGACAGCCCCGTGGGCGGGATGGACCGCGCCGCACCGCGGCCAAGCACCCCCGACACCACGGTGGACGAGGGGCCGCCGCCGGGCGCGACCGCATCACCGCCGGTCGAGCGTGACCGCGACGGCGCGGTGAGTTCGCAGGAGGCCTTTCCATCCGACAGCGATGCAGCCGCGCAAACACCCGATCCGTTGATACCGCCGCAGCCGGATGCGGAACAGGGCGCCGCCGTGCCCGGCCCCGACACACCCGATGACAGCGGCCAACGCGAAGCTGTTCTGCCGGATGACCCCGAACGAGACCCTGGCGCGCAGGCGGACAGCGCCAAGCCGGGCATCGGCACGCCAGCCACGCGCCTGACCGACCGCGACGAGGGCAGCCGCCTGCCGACGGTCACCGATGCCGGCGATAGCGTCGATGACAGTCAGGATGCCGAGGGTGCTGCTCCGCCACCGGCCATCAAGCGATACGCCGCCGCTTTCGAGGCCTCCGAGGGCGTGCCCCTGATGTCGATCATTCTGATCGACGATGGCGACAGCCCGATCGGGCTTGAGGTGCTGTCGGCGTTTCCCTACCCGCTGACCCTTGCCGTTGACGCCAACCGCCCCGACGCGGCGGAGGCGATGGCGCGCTACCGCGCCGCCGGGTTCGAGGTGGTTGCGCGCATCGGCCTGCCCGAGGGCGCAACGCCCGCCGATGCCGAGGTGGCCATGGCCGCCTACCTGCGCGCCATGCCCGAGATCGTTGCGGTGATGGAAAAAACCCCCGGCAGCCTGCAACCGGGCCGGCCCGTGGCCGAGCAGATCGCGGCCATCCTTGCCGAAAGCGGTCATGGCCTGATCCTGTTTCCCAAGGGCCTGGATACCGCGCGCAAGCTGGCTGGCAAGGCCGGCGTTCCGGCGGCGACCGTGTTCCGTGATTTCGATGCAGAGGGCGAAGGCGCGGCGACGATCCGCCGCTTTCTGGATCGTGCCGCGTTCCGCGCTCGCCAGCAGGAGGAGGGCGTCGTTATGGTCGGACGGTTGCGGCCCGACACGATCTCGGCGCTGCTGCTGTGGGGGTTGCAGGACCAAACGGGCAATGTCGCCCCCGCGCCGATCTCGGCGTTGCTGCTGGCTGATTGAACACCGCTTCAGGTCTTGACCTCGCGCCATTCGCCGGGGGCCAGATCGCCCAGTGTCCAATGGCCGATGGATAGCCGGATGAGGCGCAAGGTGGGATGCCCGACATGGGCCGTCATGCGGCGGATTTGCCGGTTGCGGCCCTCGGATATCGTGATCTCCAGCCAGCAATCGGGCACCGACTTGCGGGTGCGCACCGGCGGCGTGCGGGGCCACAGCCATCCGGGCGGATCAACGCGGTGCACCCTGGCGGGGCGGGTCTTGCCATCCTTGAGCAACACGCCGCCGCGCAGCGCCGCCAGCGCGTCGTCGCCGGGGATGCGTTCAACCTGGACCAGGTAGGTCTTGGCCATCTTGTGGCGCGGATCGGCGATGCGCGCCTGCAGCTTGCCGTCATCGGTCAGAAGGAGCAGCCCTTCGCTATCGCGATCCAGTCGGCCGGCGGGATAGACGCGGGGGATGTCGATATAGTCCGAAAGGGTGGCGCGCGCGCCGACCGGCGTGCCGCGATCGGTGAATTGCGACAGAACGCCCATGGGTTTGTTGAATGCGATCAATCGGGACATGACGCTATTTCCCGGTCTGCGGGCGAGAAGTGGATGGAGGGGGCAGGGGGCGCTGCCCCCCGTCGGCTGCGCCGACTCCCCCCGGAGTACTTGGGGGCAAGATGAAGAATGCAGCCCGTCAGCCGTTACCGCCGTCGGTGAAACGGGCCGCGTCGGCCGCCGCGCGGCGGATCGCGCCGGATTTATGAACGGTTTCCTGGAACTCGGCCTCGGGGTCGCTGTCATGCACGACGCCGCCGCCGGACTGGATGTAGAGTAGCCCGTCCTTGATCAGCGCGGTGCGCAGGGCGATGCACATGTCCATGTCGCCGCCGGCGCTGAAATAACCCACGCCGCCACCGTAGGGGCCGCGCTTTTCCGGCTCCAGCTCGTCTATGATTTCCATCGCGCGGACCTTGGGGGCGCCGCTGACGGTGCCGGCGGGCATGCCGGCGAAAAAGGCGCTGAGGGCGTCCTGATCCTCGGCCAGCTCGCCCACCACGTTGGACACGATATGCATCACGTGGCTGTAGCGTTCGATGGTGAACTGCTCGGTCGGGCGGACGGTGCCGATGCGGGAGACCTTGCCGGTGTCGTTGCGGCCCAGATCCAGCAGCATCAGGTGCTCGGCCCGTTCCTTGGGGTCTGCCAGAAGCTCGGCCTCAAGCGCCTTGTCCTCTTCGGGGGTGGCGCCGCGCGGGCGGGTGCCGGCGATCGGGCGGATGGTGACCTCGCGGCCGAACACGCGCACCAGGATTTCCGGGCTGGCGCCGACCAGCTGGAACCCGCCGAAGTTGAAGAAGAACATGAAGGGCGAGGGGTTGGTGCGCCGCAAGCTGCGGTAAAGCGTGAAGGGCGGCAGCGTGAAGGGCTGATGCCAGCGCTGCGACGGGACCACCTGGAAGATGTCGCCGGCGCGGATGTAGTCCTTGGCCTTTTCGACCGCTGCCAGGTAATCGGCCTTGGCGAAGTTGGACACGGGCGGGGCGGCATCCTGCGCCTCTCCCATCTCGCGGGTGGCTTGCGGCAGGGCGCGGTCTAGGTCTCGCAGGGCGTCCATCACCCGTTCGGCCGCCTGGGCATAGGCGGCGCGCGCGGATTGTCCGGCGCTGACCCAGGCGGGCGCAACGATGGTCACGTCGCCCTTGACCCCGTCAAGCACCGCGACAACCGACGGGCGCATCATCGTCGCATCCGGCAGGCCAAGCGGATCGGGGTTGATGTCGGGCAGATGTTCGACCAGCCGGATCATGTCATAGCCAAGATAGCCGAACAGGCCCGCGCTGGCGGCGGGCAAATCGTCGGGCAGCTCGATCCGGCTTTCGGCGATCAGGTTTCTGAGCGCGGCTAGTGGATCGTCTTGCTGGGTTTCCCATGCGTCGGGGTCAAACCGCGCCATGCGGTTGATCCGGCTGGAGGTGCCGTGGCATTGCCAGATCAGATCGGGCTTGAGGCCGATGATGGAATAGCGTCCGCGCACCTCGCCGCCGGTGACCGATTCCAGCATGAAGGAATCGCGCGCCGCGCCTGCCAGCTTGAGCATCAGCGAGACAGGGGTGTCCAGATCCGCCGCGAGGCGGGCATAGACAACCTGGTTTTGGCCAGCCTCATAGGCGCGGGCGAAATCGCCGAATGATGGTGTCAGGTCCACGCCGCGCTCCTGCTACTGGAAATTGTTGTGCACGGCATTGATGGCTTCGCGGTTGAGCGTCAGCCCGGCCCGCGCGCGGATCGCGTCGGCGAAGGTGGCATAGAGATCTTGCGCCAAGGCATCGCCGGCTTGTTGATTGAGCCGCGAGCGCATCTGCTTGACCTGCTGCGATGCCTCATCGGGTCCGCGTATCGCGTCCAGACGGACGATGGCGACGCGATCCTGTCCGGCGACAAGGCGCGCCTCGTCGGTTTCCATCTCGAAGATGGTGCTGACCATGTCTTCGGGCGTGTTCTGAATGAACCGATTGCGGGTGATGCCGGTTTCCTCGACCAGTGTCAGGCCAAGCGCCGCCGCGTCGGCGCCGTTTGCCAGATCGGGCAACAACGTCTCGGCCTGGGCCTTGAGGCGGTCAATGGTTTCCTGCGCGCGCCAGCCCGCTTCGACGGCGTCGCGCACGGTATCGAACGGTTGCAGGCTGGCCGGCAGGTTCTCATCCAGACGAAGGGCGAACATGCCACCATCCTCCAGCATCTTGACCTCCGGGTAATCCTCGGACGTGATTTCGGCGGCGGCTTCGTCAAATGCGGCATAGGCGGCGATGCCGCTATCGACCGTCTCGTTCCAGACGATTTCGCCCAGTTCCATGCCGGACTCGTCGGGCAGCTCTTCAAGCGTGGCGCCACCCGCGAGGAGATTGTCCGCTTCTTCCATGCGCGTTTCGATCATGCGGCGGGCGCGATCTGCGGCCAGCGCGTCGCGCAGCTCAGGGCGAGCATCCTCAAAGGAGGTTTCCTGTGCCTCCAGCACACCGTTGATGCGAAACAGGGCCGGGCCGAGATCGGTTTGTGCGGGTCCGACGACACTGCCGGCCTCGCCGTTGAACACGGTCTTGGCCGCGGGGCCGAGGTCGTCGCGGGTCACATCACCCAGATCGATATCCGACAGCGACAGGCCGCGTTCCTCGACTAGGGTTTCGAACGTGGTCTCACTGGCCTTGATGGATTCGAATGCCGCGCGCGCTGCCGCCATGTCGGGGAAGGACAGCCGTTCCACCAGCCGCCGTTCGGGGCGGATATAGGTTTCCTCGCGGGCCTTGTATTCGCGGCGCAGGTCTTCCTCCGGCAACTCGATGTCGTCTATCAGCATTTCGGGCGTCAGCAGCGCATAGGTGATCCGTTTGGAGGGGGGCGTTGTGAACTCTTCCTCGTTCGCCTCGTAGTAGCTGCGCAATTGTTCGGTACTCGGCGTTGGCAGCGGGGCGTCAAGATCGGCCGCCTCAAGCGTGGCCCATACGAAATCCCGACGTTCCGCTGCAAACCCGATAACGGTATCGGCATATGTGTCCGGCATGATCGCGCCCTGCATGACCGCGCCTTGCAGTAGCGTGCGGGCGGTTTCGAGACGCAGATCGCGTTCGAACTGGGCTTCGGTCAGGCCGGCCTGTTCCAGCGCAAAGCCATAGGTTTCCCTGTCAAAGCTGCCATCCGGCCCCTGGAACGCGCCGATATCGACGATTTGTTCACGAAGATTGGCGTCGCCCATCGACAGGCCCAGGCGGGTTGTCTCGTGGTCCAGCGCGGTGGCGGCGATCAGCCGGGCCAGAACCGCCTGGTCGATGCCGAATTCGCGGGCTTGCGCGAATGTCAGCCTCTGGCCGGTCTGTGCTTCCACGGCGCGTATTTCCTCTTGCAGGGCGCGGGCGTATCTGTCGATGCTGATTTCCTGATCGCCCACGGTGCCGATCGAGCGTACCGTGCCGGACAGGTTGGTCACGCCAAAGCCGCCGAGGCCCAGGATCAGCATCCCCATCAGGATCCAGACCAGTGTTTTGGTTATGCTGCCGCCGCCGCTTGCCATGTGGGTGTCCTTTGCGTGGAAATTTCCGGGCCTTCTGGCGCTTGTGTCTACGCGCTGACGGGGGGCGGAGCAAGGGGCAGCTCCAGCGCGCCGAGGCGTTGGAAAAGCTGCGCAATCCCCGCCGCATCGACATTGGCGAAGGCGATGCGCAATTGCGCCGCGCCATCCGCATCGCCCTGCGGTGTGAACATGGTGCCGGGAAGGGCCAGAACGCCGGCCTTGCCAACCAGATCGCGGGCCAGATCATCCGAGCGCATCGCGAAGGGGTGCCGCAGATAGGCGAAATATGCGCCAACGCCCAGAAGCAGCCAGCCGGCATCGGCCAGCGGTGGCATCCCGGCTTGAATCGCCGCGCGACGGGCCAGGATTTCGGCGCGTTCGCCCGACAGCCATTGGCGCAGGCTGCGCATCCCTTCCAGCGCGGCGATCTGGCCGAGCTGGTTGGGGCAGATCGTGACGGTATCAAGGAACTTTTCGGCTTGTGCCAGCCTTGCCGCACTGGTCACCATCGCGCCCACGCGGTGCCCGGTCAGGCGGTAGGCCTTGGAGAACGAATAAAGCTGGATCAGCGTATCTTCCCAGTCGGGATCGGTGAACAGATCGTGGGGCGCATCGGGGCTGCTGTGAAAGTCGCGGTAGGTTTCATCGACGATCAGGGCGATGCCCCGCTCGCGAGCAAGATCGGCAAAGGCGCGGATCAGTGCCGGGGGGTATTCGACGCCGCCCGGATTATTGGGTGTGACCAGAACGATGGCGCGGGTGCGCGGTGTTATCAGCGCCTTGGCGCGGTCGGGGTCGGGCAGGAGGCTGTCGCCGGTGGCCAGAGCCACCGCCGCGACGCCGGACATGTCCAGCCACATCTTGTGATTGAAATACCAGGGCGTGGGCAGGATGACCTAGTCGCCTTCGCCGCAAAGCGTGGCGATGGCCGCGCAAAATGCCTGGTTGCAGCCCGAGGTGATCGCCACGTTGTCCCGTGAAATCGGCCCGCCATAAGCATCCGACCATTGCGCGGCCACCTCTTCGCGCAGGTCGGCGCGGCCCAGCACGGGGCCGTAAAGATGGGCCTGCGGGTCGGACAGGGCGGCCTCGGCGATAACGCGGCGCAGGGCCTCGGGCGGGGGATCGACCGGCGCGGCCTGGCTTACGTTGATCAACGGCCGGTCGGCGGGGAATTCCACGCCCTCAAGCCAGCGCCGGGCCTCCATGACGGGGGGCGTGAAGGTGGCGCTGGTGCGGCTGTAAGTCATCTCTTGCGTCCTTCGTGGCGCGATCAATCCGTGCCCCGGTAGGGTTCGACATATTGCAGGGCCATGTCCCACGGGAAAAATATCCAGGTGTCCTGGCTGACTTCGGTGATGAAGGTATCAACCTGTTCGCGGCCCTCGGGCTTGGCATAGACCGTTGCGAAATGGGCCTTGGGATAGAGCTTCCGTACCAGCTCAAGCGTCTTGCCGCTATCGACGAGGTCATCGACGACCAGAACCCCTTCGCCATCGCCCACTAACGCGGGGTCGGGGGCCTTCAGGATGGTGGCTTCGGCCTGGGTCTGGTGGTTGTAGGACTTGATCGAGATCGTATCGACGGTGCGGATATCCAGCTCGCGTGCGACGATCATCGCCGGGGCCATGCCGCCGCGCGTGATCGCGACCACGACGCGCCAGCCGCCATCATCTTGCGGACCCAGTTCCTGAAGCCGCCATGCCAATGCGCGGCTATCGCGGTGAATCTGGTCCCAACTTATATGGAACCCCTTTTCATGCGGCAGGCGATCGGTCATGCGCGCCCCTCTCTTGCTGGTGTTCGGATGGCGCCCCGCGCGGGGCGACAGCGCGTTTATCGCTGAGTGGCGTCGATATCGGGTGCATCGACCGCCTTCATGCCAACGATGTGGTAGCCGGCATCGACGTGCAGGCATTCGCCGGTCACGCCGCTACCCAGGTCGGACAGCAGATAGAGCGCCGATTTGCCGACATCGTCGATCGTCACGTTGCGCCGCAGCGGCGAGTTCAACTCGTTCCACTTCAGGATATAGCGGAAATCACCGATGCCGCTGGCCGCCAGCGTCTTGATCGGGCCGGCGCTGATCGCGTTGACGCGGATGCCGTCCTTGCCGAGATCCTCGGCGATGTATTTCACCGACGCCTCGAGCGCGGCCTTGGCGACGCCCATCACGTTGTAGTGCGGCATCACCTGCTCGGCCCCGTAATAGGTGAGCGTCAGCATCGCGCCGCCGTCCGACATCAGCTTTTCGGCGCGTTGCGCCACGGCGGTAAAGGAATAAACCGACACGTCCATCGTCGCGGCAAAGTTGTCGCGGCTGGTATCGACGTAGCGACCGCGCAACTCGTTCTTGTCCGAATAGCCGATAGCATGAACGATGAAGTCCAGCTTGCCCCATGCCTTTTCGATTTCGGCGAATGTTTCGTCCAGCGACGCAGGGTTGCTCACGTCGCAGTTGAACAACTGCGTTGCGCCCACCTCTTCGGCGAGGGGGGCGACGCGCTTGTAGAAAGCATCCCCCAGGTAGGTGAAGGCAAGCTCGGCGCCTGCATCGGCGCAGGCGCGCGCAATGCCCCATGCCAGCGACTTTTCGTTGGCCAAGCCCATGATAAGCCCGCGCTTACCCGCCATGAGTTCGTTTGACATTGCGTTTCCCCCGCCCAGTATTGTCTATGCAATTCCTTTAGGGGATCGGCACTGATCCATCAAGAGCGGCGTATCGGCAAATGCGTCCGCGCTCCCGGCCATGCACACAGACAGGGAATACCATGAGCGACAGAACCGGAAATTTCGCGGGCGATGACCCGTTTGACATCGCGAGGCGCTGGCTGGCCGAGGCAGAACAGGCCGAGATCAACGATCCCAATGCCATCGCCCTGAGCACGGTGGACGAGAACGGTATGCCAAATGCCCGGATGGTCTTGCTCAAGGAGATCGAAGATGCCGCCTTTGTTTTCTACACCAACTATGAGAGCACCAAGGCCCGCGAGATCGAGAGCACCGGCAAGGCGGCATTCGTGATGCACTGGAAATCGCTGCGCCGGCAAATCCGTGTGCGGGGCCTTGTGACCCGCGAAGAGGGGCCGAAGGCCGATGCCTATTATGCGTCGCGATCGCTAAAGAGCCGGTTGGGAGCCTGGGCATCGCAGCAATCGCGGCCATTGGACTCGCGCGCGTCGCTGATGGCCAAGGTGGCGCGCATCACCGCGCAAAAGGGAACGAACCCCGAAAGACCATCCTTTTGGGGAGGTTACAGAATCACACCAATTGAGATCGAGTTCTGGGCAGACGGCGCGTTTCGTCTTCATGACCGGTTCGTCTGGCGACGTGACGGCCCTGATGCCCCATGGGAAGTGACCCGCCTGAACCCGTGAAATTCGCGTGACGTGAAATGCAAGGTCTCGGAAAATCAGCATATTTTTCTTGCAATGTGTAGTTAATATGGCCCATGACACTGTCACTCACGGAGCACATGACGAGCTAATGGATCAGGAACTTTGACAGAGAACGACAACGAAAAGCGCAGGGTCTATGGACAGGTAAAATGGTTTGACCCCAGCAAGGGATTCGGGTTCGTCATCGCGGAAGACGGTGGGCCGGACATCCTTTTGCATGCCAATGTCCTGCGCAATTTCGGGCAAAGCTCGGTTGCCGACGGGGCCGGAATTGAAATCGATGTGCAGGAAACACTGCGTGGCGTTCAAGCGGTTGACGTTCTTGCCATCGATCCGCCGGCGGCATTTGGAGAAACCGCGCCGCTCACTGATTTCGAGGAAATCGATCCGGAAATCATCCGCTCTGCCCCGCTGGAGCCGGCGCGCGTGAAATGGTTCGACAAGGCCAAGGGCTTTGGGTTTGGCAACGTGTTCGGGCACGGCGAGGATGTGTTCATACACATAGAGGTGCTGCGTCGGTCGGGATTGGCTGATTTGCAGCCGGGCGAGGCGATCGGCATCCGCACCGTCGAAGGCAAGCGCGGCCTGATGGCGACCGAGGTGTGCGCGTGGGAAATGGCACTACGGCTCGAGGACGAAGAATGATCGCATGGCGGGGGATGTTGAGCGCGGTTGCGGCCATCCTGTTCCCCGCCGTCTTGTTTGCCGGCCCGGATTGCCAGCCTGACCGCGTCGGGTTGCGCGGCGATTGGGGCATGGCGTATTTCACGGTCGAGACGGCCGACACGCCGCAAGAACGCAGCCGCGGCCTCATGCACCGCGAAACCTTGCCACGAAACGCGGGAATGCTGTTTGTCTATGATGCGCCCCAGCCGGTCGCGTTCTGGATGAAAAACACGCTGATCCCACTCGACATGATCTTTGCCGATGCCACCGGCACGGTGCGCAATGTTCATCACATGGCCCGCCCGCATGATGAAACGGCGATTCCGGGCGAAGGGCGGATCAAGGCGGTTCTGGAGATCAATGGCGGGTTGGCGCGCGTGCTGGGAATCGGGCCGGGTACACAACTGCGGCACCCGGCTTTTGACACGGGCGTCGCTGCCTGGCCCTGTTGAGCGCGCGGAATGTCGAGTTTTTCGCGGTAAGGCGCTTCAACACCCTTTTCAAAACCACGCAGGCGGTTTAGACGGTTCCTCGGTTCGGGGCGTGGCGCAGTCTGGTAGCGCACCTGTTTTGGGTACAGGGGGTCGTGAGTTCGAATCTCGCCGCCCCGACCATTTGCAAGGGGGAGAAATGCTTAACTCTGAACTTCTCCTCTCCTTCGCAGATACATTCTACGGTTACGGCGACCTTTCGTCACCGATCTGGTTTATCGGTATGGAAGAAGGCGGCGCAGGCTTGGATGACATCCAAAAACGCCTGGAAACCTGGGATGCCCGTGGTCGCAGAATGGTTGAAGACGTTGCAGCCTATCATGAGGCGATGGGTGTCACCAATCTGACTGCGGCAGATCACGTTCGTCTGCAACCAACATGGGCTAAGCTGATCTACTTTCAAATCGCTGCAGAGGGCGGGGCACCTCACCAAGGTCTCGTTCGGTCCTTTCAGTGCTCTGTTTGGGGGCGGGAGTCTTCGCGTACATGCTTTCTTGAGCTTATGCCGCTTCCCAAGAAGAACGCGGCTTCTTGGCCCTATAAAGATTGGACCGAAGCTCCTGAACTGTGGTCGAGAAGCCTCTATTTCGCTCACTTCGCTGCCAAACGCGCTGCAGCGTTGCGGACATTGATTGCGGATCACAAACCTAAAGTTGTTGTTTTCTACGGTAAGGCCCCCGAGTTTGCGTGTCATTGGCCGTGGATTGCTGGCGTCAAGCCTTCATCTTGGAAAGCTGAGGGTGACTGGCGCGAGACGAAACGTGAAGGGTCGCACTATATGATCGCGCCTCATCCCGTGGCACATGGCACTCAATACGCAAGTTGGATGGAGATGGGCGAGCGGGTATCAAACCTCGTCGATGTGAATCGCTCAGCTTGTTTTAGTTCGTAGCGCACCTGTTTTGGGTACAGGGGGTCGTGAGTTCGAATCTCGCCGCCCCGACCATTCCTTCCTTCCCATATATTGTCCGACTCGCCGATGGGGCGGGCGGCGTGGATTCGTGGCATTGTGCCCATGGAAGCACCACATCTTGTGGCAAATTTGCCCAAATACACGCCCGGTATCATCCTCGACGCCATTTTCCGCTCTGCGGGCCGGGACTCCCGGTAAGGTTGCGTGATCGGTTAACTTCTCCAGCTAACTCTTGCGGATACAAAGGCTTTCTGCGGCAGCGATGCGTTGAACCCCTGGCCGGCTGCTGCGCGTCGGCGCGTGAAATGAATCACCGCGTACAGGGCGGAACCAAGTCAACTGAAAATTGGTGACGAAATGGTGAAAAAATCCATTGCGACATCGCGGGCTTTGAGCCAGATTATGTAGGCCAGCGAAAATCACTACTACATATAGTAGTCGAGCGCTGGTTCGGGGAAAAGCAAACTCACTGAGCCGGTTGAAAACCACCGGGCGCGTGCACCTTGCTAGCAGGGCAGCACCAGGAGGGAATTGTCTTTGCGCCCCGATCACGCGACAGGTGGCAACCGGCCGCAAGTATACATGCTAGAGCTGATCAGAACGGGGCAGTTACAATGAAGATCGAAAGACAATTCACCACGGCAGGGCAGGACGTTTACGAAGGGCTGGATTTCGTCACGACAGCCTCGGAGATTCGCAACCCGGATGGATCGATCGTGTTCCGGCTGGAGAATGTCGAGGTTCCCGGCGGCTGGAGCCAGGTGGCATCAGATGTTCTGGCCCAAAAGTATTTCCGAAAGGCAGGTGTGCCCGCGCGCCTCAAGCGCGTGCGTGAAAAGGGCGTGCCCGAGTTCCTGTGGCGCTCGGTCGCCG
>CAZOKA010000047.1:0-11571 GCA_964580265.1 uncultured Rhodobacterales bacterium
ACGCCAATATAGGCAGAACTCCGCCCTTGTGGCGCGATCTGCCACATGGTGATGCCGCTTTCCCTTGGATACGCGCTCTGCGTGCTTTAACACGTGGTCAAATTCGCCCACGGCGATGTTTGTTTTGCGATGGAGGCTTTCATGGCCCGACGAGTTTTCGGAACGGATGGCGTGCGCGGTGAAGCCAACAGCTATCCGATGACTGCCGACATGGCGCTAAGGCTTGGCGCCGCGGCGGGCAGGTTTTTTCGTCGCGATGGCCTGAACGGGCATCGCGTGGTGATCGGCAAGGATACGCGCCTGTCGGGTTACATGATCGAGAACGCGCTGACTGCGGGCCTGACATCGACAGGGATGAACGTGCTGTTGCTGGGGCCGGTGCCGACACCGGCGGTAGGGTTCCTGACCCGGTCCATGCGCGCCGATCTGGGCGTGATGATTTCGGCCAGTCATAACGCGCACCAGGACAACGGGATCAAGTTTTTCGGCCCTGACGGTTTCAAGCTGCGCGACGCGGCCGAGGCCGAGATCGAGGAGATTCTTGGCGGTGACATAAGGCCGGCGGCGCCGTCGAACATAGGGCGGGCACGGCGCATCGACGATGCCGGGGGCCGCTATGTGGAATATGCCAAGACGACTTTCCCGCGCAACAAGCGGCTGTCGGGGCTGAAGGTGGTGATCGATTGCGCGCATGGCGCGGCCTACAAGGTGGCGCCCGAGGTACTGTGGGAATTGGGGGCCGAGGTGGTCACGCTGGGGGTTGCGCCCGATGGCACCAACATCAACCACGATTGCGGCTCGACCCGGCCCGAGGCTGCGGCGCGGATGGTGCGCGAGTCGGGCGCCGATCTGGGCCTGTGCCTGGACGGGGATGCCGACCGCCTGATCGTGTTGGATGAAAACGGGCGCGTGGCCGATGGCGATCAGCTTATGGCGCTGTTTGCCGGCGAATGGGCCGAGGCGGGATGCCTGGCGCATGGCACGCTGGTCACGACGGTGATGTCCAACCTGGGGCTGGAGCGTTTCATGACCGAGCGGGGATTGACGTTGGAGCGCACCAAGGTCGGCGACCGCTACGTGGTGGAACGGATGCGCGCGGGCGGCTTCAACCTGGGCGGGGAACAGTCCGGCCATATCGTGATGACTGACTACACCACCACCGGCGATGGCCTGATTGCCGGGCTTCAGTTCCTGGCGGCGATGGTGGAGTCGGGCAAGCCCGCCAGCGCGCTGCTGAACAATTTTACGCCGGTGCCGCAGCACTTGGAAAACCTGGCGATTGCGCCGGGGGGCGATCCGCTGGCATCGGACATGGTGCGCGCGGCGATTGCCGAACAGGAAACGCGCCTGGGCGGCACCGGGCGCCTCGTGATCCGCCCATCGGGGACCGAGCCGTTGATCCGGGTGATGGTGGAATGCGAGGACGAGACATTGATGCATGACGTGGTCGAAAACATTTCAGGCGCCATAACCGACGCGGCCCCCAAGACGCGGACCGCCTAGAAGCGCCCCCCGCAACACCCAAGAAGGCCTCATTGAAGTAAAGGTGAAAGTTCCGCGATGCCACTGTCATTGATCATCCTTGCGGCCGGTCGCGGCACGCGCATGGCATCGGATTTGCCGAAGGTTTTGCACGAAGTTGCCGGCGCGCCGCTGATCGGGCACGCGATGATGGCCGGCGGGGCGCTATCGCCGGAGCGCTGCGTGGTTGTGACGGGTTATGGCGGGGAAAAGGTTGCGCGGCGGGTTCACGAGCTGAACCCCGAGGCGCGCATCGCGCAGCAGCAAGAGCAACTGGGCACCGCCCACGCGGTGGCACAGGCCAGCGAGGCGCTGGCCGGTTTTTCCGGCGATGCGATCGTTCTATATGGCGATACGCCCTTTATCCGCCCCGAAACCCTGCGCCGGATGCTGGAGCGGCGCAGGGCCGGTGCGGATATTGTCGTGCTGGGCTTCGACGCGGCCGATCCGGGGCGGTATGGGCGCTTGGTCGTCGAGGATGAGCGCCTGACCCGGATCGTCGAGGCGAAAGATGCGGCGCCCGAGGAGCTTGCGATCACCCTGTGCAATTCGGGCGTCGTGTGCGCCGATTGGCACCTGCTTGAGGCGCTGATCGCGCGGGTTGGAAATGCCAATGCCAACGGCGAATACTACCTGACCGACATCGTGGGTCTGGCCGAGAGTGATGGCCTGTGCTGCGCCGTGGAGGTTTGCGAAGAGGCCGAGACGATGGGCATCAATTCGCGTGCCGAATTGGCCCGCGCCGAGGCCGCTTACCAAGATGGCGCGCGGGCGCGTGTGATGGCGGACGGCGCGACGCTGACCGCGCCCGAAACGGTGTTCTTTGCCCATGACACCCAGCTTGGCCGCGATGTGACGGTCGAGCCGCACGTGGTGTTTGGCCCCGGTGTAACGGTATCGGACGGCGCGCGCCTGCGCGCGTTCAGCCACCTTGAGGGCTGCCATGTCGGTGCGGGGGCAGTCATCGGCCCTTACGCGCGCTTGCGGCCCGGCACGCGCGTCGGCGCAAACGCGCGGATCGGCAATTTCGTGGAAACCAAGAACGCGGAGCTGGGCGCGGGCGCCAAGATCAATCATTTGTCCTATGTGGGCGACGCCCGGATCGGGCAGGATGCGAATATCGGCGCCGGCACGATCACCTGCAACTATGACGGGGTATTCAAGCATCACACCGAAGTGGGCGCAGGCGCGTTCATCGGCACAAATACGGCGTTGGTGGCGCCGGTGGATGTGGGCGCGGGCGCGATGACGGCGGCGGGATCGGTGATCACCGGCAATGTGCCCGATGGCGCGCTGGGCATCGCGCGGGCGGCGCAGGTGAACAAGCCGGGGCTGGCGCGGCGGATGCGCGACAAGCTGCTCGCGCTCAAGGCGAAGCGGGCAAAGCAGAACAGGCAGGAATCGGATGGGTAGGCTATGTGCGGGATTGTAGGCGTATTGGGCAAACACCAGGCCGCGCCGATATTGGTCGAGGGGCTGAAACTGCTGGAATACCGTGGGTATGACAGCGCCGGTATTGCCACCATCAACGACGGCCGCCTGGAACGGCGCCGCGCGCTGGGCAAGCTGGTGAACCTGTCCGATATACTGGTGCACGAGCCCCTGCGCGGCACCGCGGGCATCGGGCACACGCGGTGGGCCACGCATGGCGCGGCGAACGAATCCAATGCGCACCCCCATGCGCGCGGCCGCGTTGCGGTGGTGCACAACGGCATCATCGAGAACTTCCGCGAGTTGCGCGCTTTTCTGTCGGAACACCAGGTGGTGCCGGAAACCGATACCGACACCGAAACGGTAGCGATGCTGTGCAACTGGTATCTGGACCAGGGCAGCACCCCGGTCGAGGCGGCCAAGGCGACGGTGGCGCGCCTTGAGGGAGCCTATGCCCTGTGTTTCCTGTTCGACGGCGAAGAAGACCTGATCATTGCCGCCCGCAAGGGTAGTCCGCTGGCCGTGGGGTGGGGCGAGCAGGAGATGTTTGTCGGCTCGGACGCGCTGGCGCTGGCGCCGATGACCGACGAGATCACCTACCTGGAAGAGGGCGACATCGCGATCGTCACCCGTGCCGGCGCGGAGTTCCTGGACGAGGGGTTTCATCCCGTCAACCGTCCGCGCAAGCGGGTGCGTGTAAATGCCAACGCCGCTGACAAGGGTGGCTACAAGCATTTCATGGCCAAGGAGATTGCCGAGCAACCCTCGGTTCTGGGCGAGGCGACGGAGTATTACCTGCGTGACCAGGAAGGCCGCCAATTGCTGCGCGACGGGGTGGATTTTACCGGCATCGACCGCGTCGTGATGGTGGCTTGCGGCACCGCGGCACTGGCCTGTTCGGTGGCGAAATACTGGTTCGAGCAATTGTCGGGCCTGCCGGTCGAGGTGGATATCGCGTCAGAGTTCCGCTATCGCGAGCCGCCCCTGTCGAAGGGCACGCTTGCGATATTCGTCAGCCAGTCGGGGGAAACCGCCGACACGCTGGCCGCGATGCGCTATTGCGCGGGCAAGGTGGCGCGCGTCGTTTCCATCGTGAACGTGGCCGAAAGTTCGATCGCGCGCGAAAGCGATATCGCGCTGCCGATCCTTGCAGGCCCGGAAATCGGGGTTGCCTCGACCAAGGCGTTCACCTGTCAGCTAACTGTTCTGGCGGCGCTGGCCCTTCGCGCGGCCGAGCAGCGCGGCACGCAGGAAAGCGCCCGGATCGAGGCGCTGGAGGCGCAGCTTCGTCATGTTCCGGGCATGGTGAGCGAGGCGATGCGCTGCGAGGAGCGGATACAGGCGGTCAGCAGCCAGTTGGCGCGCCGCCGTCATGCCCTGTTCCTGGGGCGCGGCGTGATGTTCCCGTTGGCGCTGGAGGGGGCACTGAAGCTCAAGGAAATCAGCTATATCCACGCCGAGGGCTATGCCAGCGGCGAGCTGAAGCATGGCCCCATTGCCCTGATCGACGAAGAGATGCCGGTGATCGTGCTGGCCCCGCATGATGCCGTGTTCGACAAGACGGTGTCGAACATGCAAGAGGTCATGGCGCGCGGCGGCAAGATCGCGATGATCAGTGACGCGCGCGGTTTGGAACTGGCCAGCGAGGGGCTTTGGAACGGGATAGAAATGCCCACGTTCGACAGCATTTTCGCGCCCATCGTCTATGCCGTGCCGGTTCAGTTGCTGGCCTATTACACGGCGGTGGAAAAGGGCACAGATGTGGATCAGCCGCGCAACCTTGCCAAATCGGTCACGGTGGAATGACGCGATGCGCTCCGAAAGAGGTAATTTGCCGACAGGACAAACTCATGTGCCCGCGCGGTGGCGTCCTGCGCTAAGGGGCGCGATGTTGGGCTTGGCTGTGTTTATCGCGGTGGCGATGCTGATGCCCGCACAGGCCATGCCGCAACCGGGCGGCAGTGACAAATTGCATCACATGCTGGCCTTTGGCGCGCTGAGCATCCCGGCGGCGATGCTTTATCCGGGGCGGATCATGCTGGTGGTGGTCTGCGTAATCCTTTTTGGCGGCGCTCTGGAACTGATCCAGCCCATGACAGGGCGGTTCGCCGAGGGCGCCGACCTGATTGCCGACGGCATCGGGGCGCTTGTTGGTGGTGGTATCGGCCTGATCCTCAGCAGGGTGCTGGCGGCGCGCGCCCGGCCGTGACGCACGCGCATCCCGACCGGGCGCACGATTATTGCTGATACCCGCGTTCGTCTGATCCGCTCGGGTCGGCGCGCAATTTTCTATTCTCAATTCGACTAGACTTGCCGACAAACGCCCCGGTTTTGTCACAGGCCGTGCCGCCCGTCCGCGCATTGAGAGCGCACCAATACACCCGGTGGATTTGGGTGAGGTGTGCCATGGGGGGCTCGTCTTTCGAACGCGTTGCCGTCCTTTCGGGCGCGCAGGGTATTGGCCTGTCCGGCATATCTGCCATCGCAACGCATGTCACCGTCGACGGGCCGGTGGCCTATGTCGTGGATGGCCCTGACCTGTCGGTGATGCGGGCCTATCGCATTGGATCGGACGGCGTGCCGCAGCAGATCGACGCCGTGAATCTCCCGCAGGGTGTGGCGGCCGGGATCACGCGTGATGTGACCATCGGCACGCTGGACGGGCGCGACGTGGCGATCGTTTCGGGATTCGGCACGATCGGGATTCACATCGTTGACCTGAATGGCGACGGCACCTTTTCTACCGCGCGCGCGCTGTCGGGCGATCTGCCCCCTGACGGGGTGCAGGGTGTGTTTTCCGTCGCGGCCCCCGGTGGCGAGGCGGGTCTTCACGGCTTCGTGGCTGGGGGGTCGGCGCCCCTGTCATGGCGAATGGTTGGCGATGCGCTGGAGGCGGTCGCGGCGCCCGCGCCCGGCCCCGATACATCGGTTTCCGCCCTGGCCCACAGCGCCGGCAATGTCGTGTTGGCAACCTCGGCGGTGGATCATGCCCTGGTCAGCTATGCGCCGAACGCGCAGGGCCAACTGACCGAGGTTGCGCGCCTGGGCGCGGCGCAGGGGATCGGCATCAGCACGCCGGGCGCATTGGCCACGGTATCGGCGCACGGGGCCGACTTCGCCATTGTCGGTGGCTCTGGCATCGGCACGCTGAGCGTGTTCGAGGTCACTCCCCAGGGACACCTGACGTTACGGGACCACGTCATGGATGACCGCGACAGCCGGTTTGACGGCGTCACGATCATTGAAACGGTAGTGATCGGTGATCGTGCCTACGTCGTTGCGGCCGGGTCAGATAGCGGCCTGACCCTGTTCGAGATGCTGCCCGGTGGGCGGCTTGTCATGCTTGCGGCGCAGGCGGATCAGCTTGACCTGACACTGGACAATCCATCGGCAATCGCGCTGTCCGAGGCGGGCGGCGTTCTGAGCCTGCTGGTCAGTAGCGCGAGCGAGGCGGGGCTGGCCGCGCTGCGTTATGATCCGCAAACCGCGGGCGGGATGATCGCGGTGGGTAGCACCGATGGCCCGACAGAGGGGGGGCAGTTCGGTGATCTGCTTATCGGGGGGGCGGGTGATGACGATCTGCGCGGCGGCGGCGGGGCCGACATGATCGGAGATGGCGCCGGGGCCGACATCCTGCGCGGTGGGGCCGGTGCCGATACCTTTGTCATGGCGCAGGACGGGCGCCCCGATATCATCGCCGATTTCGAACCCGGCATTGATCGGATCGATTTGTCCGGCTGGGCCTTTCTGCGCAATTCCGACCAGTTGCAGATCACCACGCTGGCGGATGGAGCCGAGATCACGTTCGGGCAAGAGACGCTGATCGTGCAAACCGCCGATGGTACGCCCCTGAGCGTGGAGGCATTGCACGCGCTCGATCTGCTGGGGCCGGCGCGCTACATGCCGCCCGATACCCTGAGTACCGCCGAGGCGCCCGAAGATTTGCTGATCGAGGGCACGAACCTGCCCGATACACTGACCGGGGGGCAGGGGGCGGATACCATCCATGGCCAATCCGGCGACGATACGCTGATCGGCGGCGGAGGTGACGACACGCTATACGGCGGCGCGGGGACCGATACGGCGGCCTATTCCGGGCCGCTAGCCGAGTATGATATCGCGGCAGACGACAACGAAGACGGCCTGTGGATCAGGCATCTGGGCGGTCTGGGCCTGGATGGCTCAGATTGGGCGGTTGGCGTGGAAACCGCCCAGTTTGCCGATGGGGACGTGGATCTGACGCAATACGCTGATGCGCAGCCCCCTCTGCCAGCGCCGCCGCCCGCGCCGCCCGACCCGCCGCAGCAAGGGCAGGCGATGTGGGCGGCAGGCGGCCCACACCTGCGCACGCTGGATGGCGTTGGCTATGATTTCCACGCGGCGGGCGAGTTCGCGCTGTTGCGCGGCATCGGTGCGCAGGCGGGGTTCGAAGTGCAGGCGCGCATGACCCCGATGAGCCAGGACGCGAGCATCACTCAGGCCATCGCGATCCGCACGGATTGGGGCGATGTGATGATCGACGCCACCGACGCTACGCCGCTTTCGATCAACTCGATCACAACACCAACCGGCGGGTCCGGCTATGTGGATTTGGGGCTTGATCGGCTCTATCATGCGGAAAACACCTATACTCTGGTTTTCGCGGGTGCCGATGGTGTCGTGAACGCGGGAGATAGCCGCGTATCGGTGACAGCGCGTGCAGGGCGCGTGGATTTCGGCGTGATGCTTGACCGGGCGGAGTATGGCGGCACTCTTGTGGGGTTGCTGGGCGATGGCGACGGCAACCCTGACAATGATATCGCCCTGGCCGATGGCACCGTTCTGGACCGTCCGCTTGCGCCGGGGGATCTGTATGGCGCGTTCAGCGACGATTGGCGGGTAAAATCCCTTGATCAGAGCCTGTTTTCCTATGATGGCAGTGAAACGCCGGCCGGGTTTTACCTGTCCGATTTTCCCGCCGACACGGTGACGTTCGCGGATTTCAGCACAACGGATATCACCCAGGCGTGGCAGCAGGCCGAGGCCGCCGGCCTTGTGCCCGGCACATGGTATTTCGATACTGCGGTGCTTGATCTGATGGTTACGGGTGGCGATGCCAGCTACCTTGACTCCGCATTGCTTGGTCAGGACGCGGGTGAGACCGAGGCGGTGACCACCTTGAAGCATGGCCAGGCTCGCGCCACGCTGACGCTATCGATATCGGATATTGCGGGGGATGCGGGGCTTGACGGGGCGGATGTGACCTTTGTCGCGGATATGGCAAGCGCGCCACAGGAGTTCGAGGTGTTGGGTGCGGGGCAGTACCAACTGGCACTTGGCGAGGGAACGAGCGGGCAACTGCGTATCGCATCACCGCTTGAGGCAACGGCGCAAACCGGGATAACCGTGGTTGATGCGCTCGAGGCGCTACGCATGGCGGTCGGGCTGACCCCCAGTTGGGGACCACCCGAAGCGGTTCATTTCCTTGCCGCGGATCTGAACGGGGATGGCGCGGTGACAGCGACCGATGCGTTGGCGATCCTGCGGCATGCCGTGGGGCTGGTAGCGCCCGGGGCCGAACCCCGCTGGGTTTTCCTGCCGCCAGGCACGGATGTATCGGGCATGGACGGGGGGGCGCCGGCGAGTTCGACATTTCAAATGGACATCGAAGCGATTTACGGGGATCAGGGTCTGGACATGACGGCGATCCTGATCGGAAATGTGGATATGTCGTGAACCGGGGATTGTTCCGGGCCGGGGCGATCCCGAACTATGCTGTGGACAGTGACACCCGCCCAAGATAGGACGCGCGATCATGGCCAATTCGAAAGCAGATCCGAACTACAAGGTCATCGCCGAGAACCGCCGCGCGCGGTTCGATTACGCGATCGAGGAGGATATCGAATGCGGTATCGTCCTTGAAGGGTCCGAGGTGAAATCCCTGCGCCAGGGCGGCGCCAACATCGCAGAAAGCTATGCGACCGTGGAGGATGGCGAGCTGTGGCTCGTCAACAGCCATATTCCGCAATACGAGCAAGCCAAGACGTGGAAGCACGAAGAGCGGCGACGCCGCAAGCTGCTGGCCACGCGCAAGGAATTGGCGCGGATGTGGAATGCCACACAACGCAAGGGGATGACCCTGGTGCCGCTGGTGATGTATTTCAACCATCGGGGCCTGGCGAAGATCAAGATCGGCATCGCCAAGGGCAAGAAGAAGCACGACAAGCGCGAAACCGAAGCCAAGCGCGACTGGAGCCGCCAGAAGCAGCGCCTGCTAAAGGATCACGGCTAGAGGGGGCGCTGCCCCCGTCGCGCGGTGCGCGCGACTCCCCCTGAGTATTTTTGGCAAGATGAAGGTGCACGGCATCCATGGGAGGGCGCGGTCTTGCCCTTGCGTGTCCCCCGATGTAGGCAATGGGGGATGCAAAACGGGGGTCTCCATGGCACATGACGATCCGAGGACACTGGTCTCAACAGGGTGGCTGGCCGCGCATATGAAGGATCCCGATCTTCGGATTCTGGATGCGACGTGGTTCATGCCGGATGAAGGGCGCGACGCGTATGCCGAATACAAGGCCGCGCATATTCCCGGTGCCCGGTTCTTTGATATTGATGAGATCAGCGACCTGCGCTCGGACTTGCCGCACATGGCCCCGCCGGTGGAAAAGTTCATGTCGCGCATGCGTGCGATGGGCGTCGGTGACGGTCATCAGGTCGTGGTCTATGACACGCAAGGTTTGTTTTCCGCCGCGCGCGTATGGTGGCTGTTCCGCCTGATGGGCCAGCACGACATTGCCGTTCTGGACGGCGGTATGGCCAAGTGGGTCGCCGAGGGCCGCGAGGTGGAGGACATGCCGCCGATGGTGCGCGACAGGCACATGACGGTGCGCCGGCAGAACCACCTGGTCAAGGATGTCACGCAGGTGGCGGCGGCGTCCAAGCTGGGCGATTACGAGATCCTCGATGCGCGGTCCCCGGGCCGGTTTTCCGGGCAGGAGGAAGAGCCGCGCGAGGGCCTGCGCAAGGGCCATGTGCCGGGGTCGAAGAACGTGTATTATCGCGACCTTTTGAATGCCGACGGCACCATGAAATCGCCCGACGATCTGCGCGCGGTGTTCGATGCCGCCGGCGTGGACATGGGCAAACCCGCGATCACCACTTGTGGGTCGGGTGTGACCGCTGCCATCATCAGCCTTGCGCTGGAACGGATCGGCAAGACCGATCATTCGCTATATGACGGATCATGGGCGGAATGGGGCGCGTTCCCCACCGTGCCCGTCGCCACAGGAGACGCCTGAGATGTTCAGCAATCTGAAAGAACAACCCGCCGACAAGATCCTGCAACTCATGCAGATGTACAAGGACGATCCGCGCGAGGGGAAGATCGACCTTGGTGTTGGTGTCTACAAGAACGCCGAGGGCGTCACCCCCGTTATGCGCGCGGTCAAGGCCGCCGAAAAGCAGCTTTGGCAGGATCAGACGACAAAGGCCTATGTCGGGCTGGCGGGCGATCCGGCCTTTGGCGACGCGATGGTCGATCTGGTTCTGGGTGATGCGGTGGACCGGACGCAGGTGGCCGCGGCGGCCACGCCGGGCGGCACCGGAGCGGTGCGCCAGGCGTTCGAAATGGTCCGCATGGCCAACCCCGATGCGCGTATCTTCGTGTCCGATCCGACATGGCCGAACCACCTGAGCATCCTCAAGTTCATGGAAATGCCGACTGTTACCTACCGCTATTTCGACAGCGCGACGGGCGGCGTCGATTTCGACGGGATGATGGCCGATCTGGAACAGGCAAAGGCGGGTGACGTGATCCTGCTGCACGGCTGTTGCCATAACCCCACCGGCGCCAATTTGAACCTGACGCAGTGGCAGGCCGTGATTGACCTGATGCTGAAGAAGGGCGCGATGCCGATGATCGACATTGCCTACCAGGGCTTTGGCGATGGGTTGGAAGAAGACGCCGCCGCGACGCGGCTGGTGGCCTCGTCCGTTCCCGAATGCCTGATCGCGGCGAGCTGCTCCAAGAACTTCGGCGTGTACCGCGAACGCACCGGCATCCTGATGGCGGTGGCGCAGGACAACGATCTGCGCGGCCTGACCCAAGGCACGTTGAACTACCTGAACCGGCAGAACTATTCCTTTCCGCCCGATCACGGGGCGCGGGTGGTGACGATGATCCTGCAAACGCCCGAGCTGCGCGCGGATTGGGCGGCTGAGCTGGAGGATGTGCGCAACTCGATGCTGGGTCTGCGCGAGCAACTGGCCGGCGAGTTGCAGCGGCTGTCGGGGTCCGACAGGTTCGGGTTCATCGCGCAGCACCGCGGCATGTTCTCGCGCCTGGGCACCAGCCCCGAGATGGTGGAGAAGCTACGCGAAGAGCACGCGATTTACATGGTGGGCGATTCGCGGCTGAACATCGCCGGGTTGAACCGCGACACCGTGCCGATCCTCGCCAAGGCGATTATCGACTGCGGGATTTGATCGGAGCGCCGGTCGCGTTTCGCGCGGTGCGCACCAAGACACGAGGCCCCGGCTTGGCGGCCGGGGCGGGCTTCTTGGCTCGCCCCGATGCGATCCGGCTTACAGCAGCCCGGCGTGGCGCAGGCCGCTATCCACCAAGTCGCGGGTCTCGGGGCT
>CAZOKA010000048.1:0-11486 GCA_964580265.1 uncultured Rhodobacterales bacterium
GAAGTCATAATCAAAGCTCTGGCCCGGCGCGACGGCCTCTTGCGTCAGCCCCGAGACACCGTCCATCGCGTTGTCGATGCGAATCCCGTGCCAATGAACCGAGGTCGGCTCCGGCAGATCGTTGACCAGACGCCGCTGTACCCGTTCCCCTTGCCGCACGCGGATCACCGGGCCGGGTGCGCGGGCCTCATAGCCCCAGATGGATGTCTCGGGGTAGCCTTCGGGGGCCAGTTGCGCCGCGGCCTCTCGGGCCGTGAGGCGCGGGGGCGCGGGGGACGCGGCAGAAACCTGCCGTGTACCGGCCACGAGGCCCAGCGCGGCGGCCGTCTGCCCGATAAAAGCGCGTCGTGTCTGCATGTCTCGCGTCTCCCGTCAGATCGGACGGGCGGTGTCCCGCCCGTCCCTCGTTGTCTTGCAACCTCAGGAGCCTAGACCCATGCGGAAGCCGCCCTGCATCCCGGCCTCGCGGTGGCCCGGCACATTGCAGGCGAACCCGATCTCGCCGCCTTCCGGGAAGGTCCAGATGACTTCGCCCGTGTCACCCGGCTCCAGCAGGGCGCTGTTGGCGTCGTCATGCATCATGCCGGCTTCCATCATCCGGTCGTGACGAAGGTTTTGGGCCGTCATCATGCCCTCTTGCATCATCGTCATCATCTCGCCCGAATGACCGCTCCACGTTTTGCTCGTGCCGATGTTGAACTCGTGCACGACGCGGCCGACATTCACGACCTCGAAGCGGATCGTCTCGCCCGGTTGAACCGCGATGGTCTCGGGACTGAATTTCATCTCGTCCATTTCGACCGTGATGGTGCGGTCCACCTGGGCTGCGGCGCCGGGCTTGCCGATGCTGCTGTCATGCCCGGGACTGGCCAGGGCGATGGACGCGGTAAAGGCCACCACAAGGGCGGCGCCGGTCAGGAGTGTCTTTTTCATTTAATCGTCTCTCATTTTTCGGAGTGTGTCTTGATATCTGATCATGATCTTACTCCAGGTCGCGGAGGAGGCAGAGCGACAAGCCCATCTCGCCCTCCCACTCTCATGACCTCCATCGGTCCACGTTTTCCGGCTTGGACATGCGCCTTGGAAACTGATCCGCCAGCGAGAATGGCCGCAGGGGAACAGTCGAGCTCGGGATGACAGGACTGATCGAACGCGCCGTCATGCTTTTCATGTCTCTCGACTGCGCCCTGGTCATCGGAGGCCGGGGCGGCTTCCAGAAGGGCGCCGCGTGGGTCAGCAGATGCAGAACCGGGCATGGCGATGACTGAAAGCACGAGCACCAGCGCCGCGCAGGCCATGCTGAATGCGCCTGTAAAAGGGAGCACCCGCATCACTCGATCCCGTTCTCGCGCTGCAATTCGCGGACATAGCGGGCGATATATTGCACATCGGCGCGGGTCAGCCCCTTGACCGGGGCCATGTTACCGAAGGGCCAGTGATGCGCGCGAACTCCGTTTTTGACCGCCCGTTGAATTGCTTCGTCAGGGTGATGTCCGGGTTCGTATGTACGATGTATCAGCGGCGGCGCGGCCCCGTTCTGACCGGCGGCATTCTTTCCGTGGCAGGTCGCGCACTTGGCCTCGAAGGCACGCTCGCCGATCTGCGCCTCGGGCGAAAGCGTCTCTGGCAGAGTGACCTCGACGATCGGCGCCCCATCCGGCAGGTCATTCAAAGAGGTCGGGTCAGGGTGAACCATCGATCCGCCGCCAGGAACCGAAGGCTGTGTCGCCTGCCAGGCAAATACGCCCAACCCCGCCACCAAAACGCCGCCGATCAGCCATCCGAGTTTGTCCATGGTTCCTATTCACTGCCTTCCTGGTCGCGCTCGGGTGTAACAACGGGCTGCAGACCCGTCTGCCGCTGGCTCGCTTCATATGAGGGTGGTATTACCGGCTAACGCGGTCATATCAATCTGGCAGGGCCGGTTTTTTTGTATCCGAATGTATCCCTAGGCCTTGAACGCCGGTGGCAGCTACTTCGCTGCGTGGTGATGCTCGTGCCGCCCGGCGCTCTTCTCGTCGTGGGTGAAAATCAACATGGCTTGTGCCCCTGATATAAGGATGCCGGGCCAGACGCCAATCGCCGCGCAACGTGGTCTGCGATCTCTTGCTGCCCCCGGCCACTCCGCGCCTCAACGGGAAAGGCCGGGGGTGGAAGCATCACTTTTCAAGTACCTTGCGGCGGCGGTCGAACTCTTCCTCGTCGATGTCGCCCGACGCGAAGCGCTCTCGCAGGATCTCAAGCGCATCACGGCGGGGGCCGCCCGCCCCGCGATTGTCCGAGACCCATTTCACCGCGAATAGGATCAGCGCGATGACAATGCCCCAGAACAGGATCATCATCAGTCCGCCGAACATTCCGTGGCCGCTTCCCCACATCATGTGATCATACCCTCCTTGCCAGTTTTCGCCGGGGTTCGCGGCGGCCAGTGTCGGCGCCGCGAGGCCCATGATCGTCATCAGTGCTGTCCGTATCATTCCAAATTATCCTTCTGCTGTGTGTCATCTTGGGTGGCCATGTCGTCCGCCAGCGGGATAGAGATCGCCGCCGTCAGCCCGCCTCCGGGACGGTTCTTGAGCCGGATATCACCGCCATGTCCGCGCACGATGGCCCGTGCGATGGCAAGCCCCAGCCCGTGCCCCCCGGTTTCGAGCGAACGGGACGCTTCGAGCCTGTAGAACGGCGCAAAAACCTCTTCGAGCTTCTCTTCCGGGATACCGGGGCCATTGTCACTCACCTCGATCACCAGCTCGTCGTCCGCGCACCGCCAGCCGACCGTTGCACCGCCGCCGTAGCGGATCGCGTTTTCCGCGATGTTGCGTATGGCCCGGCGCAACGAAAGTGGACGCATCCGCACCTTGATCGGCGGGCCGCCGGTCAATTCGAAAGGCGTAACCATGTCGCCCGCCAACGCCTCAAACCAGTCGGCCAGATCGACTGTCTCTGAGAGCTCATGCCCCGCCAGCCCCTCGGCAAAGGTCAGCGTGGCCTCGGCCATCATCTGCATTTCGTCGATGGATGCGATCAGGCTCTCTCGGGTCTCGTCGTCATCCACCAACTCGGCATCGAACCGCATCGCCGTGAGGGGCGAGCGCAGGTCATGGCTCACGGCGGCGAGAATCCGGGTGCGGTCCGCGATAAAGCGCGTCAGGCGCTCCTGCATCCGGTTGAACGCGCGTGTGAGATCACGCACTTCATTCGGGCCGGCAACGGGCAGCGTATCCACCGCATCGCCGCGCCCGAGCCTGTCGGCAGCCCTGGAAAGATGCCGCAGGGGTCCGGTCAGGCGGGTCATGACGAACCAGAAGGCCGCGACGAGGATCAGCGCGGCCGTCAGACCGAAAGTCAGGAATGAGAAAAGGGGCCATTGCAACGGCGGGCGCTCAAAGCGCGTGGCGACGTTCAGCCACTGGCCGCCGGCCAGCGCGATTGACAGGGTCATTTCAACCGCCTGCATCCGGCCACGCATCATCTCTTGATGCATTTCGGCCATTTGCGATGACAAGTTCGGAATGGGGTGAACCGGGACATCGGTTTCCTTGAGGTTGACCCGGATGTCACGGCTCAGGCTGTCGTCCAGCAACGCCCGGACGCGCGTTTCGATGTAGTCGGCGTGATGATGGTCGGGCATTGTTACACTCGGGTCGGGCGCGAGGTCGAACCGCACAAGGGGCGAGTTCGCGGCGCGCACGATCGAGGCCGCGAGATCGGGCGGGGCTTCCTCGAGCAGGCGCACCACGTTCGCGGCGCGTCCGGCCGCCTCGAACCCTAAGGCGGCGCGGATGGCCAGGCTGCGCTCGTCCACGAAGAGCCACAGGCTTACCGCCTGCGCGATCACCAAGGCCCCCAGTATGAGGATCACCAGTTGCGCCCGCAGGCTTCCCAACCACAGCCGGGTCACTCGATCTCCTCCACGTCTGCGTTCAGGCTGTAGCCGCGGTTCCGCACAGTGGTGATGAGAGTGGGGTGCAACGGGTCGGCCTCGATCTTGCGCCGGAGCCGGCTGATCTGGTTGTCGATCGTGCGGTCGAGTGGCCCTGCCGACCGGCCCGCCGTGAGATCGAGAAGCTGCTCGCGACTAAGAACCGTGCGTGGACGGGCGAGCAGGACAGTCAGCAGCCGGAAATCGGCCGTTGTGAGCTGGATCAGGCCGCCGTTGGAATCGGAGATGACATGGGCATCGGTGTCGAGCATCAGACCCGCAAAACGCAGGATGCGACCCGAGAGTGCCCCGGCCTCGGTCTGTTCGCTGGGCGCACGCCGGAGCACAGCCTTGATCCGCGCCAGAAGTTCGCGCGGGTTGAATGGTTTGGGCAGGTAATCGTCCGCCCCGATCTCAAGCCCCACGATCCGATCCGTTTCCTGCCCGAGCGCTGTCAGCATGATGATCGGGAGCCGCTTCTGCGCCGAGATGCGCTGACAAACCGACAACCCGTCCTCGCCCGGCATCATGACGTCGAGCACCATCAGATCGTACTGCCCGGTGGCCAGTTTGGCGTCCATGTCCTGAGCATCCCTCGCCGCCGTCGCCCGCATTCCGTTACGCTCCAGAAAACGCGTGACCGACACCCGGATCTGGCGGTGGTCATCGACGACGAGGATATGTGGCATGATGGTCACCCCCCTTGTTTACCCAATATGTTGCAAAGGGGTCTGCACCGCGCTTGTAACCCTTTGTATCAAAACCCCGTCCTGCGACGAACTGATACAAATCAGGAAATGACGGACCCTTTCGTGATCTCATCTAATACCCCATGTTGGTGAAAGATTTTACCTGAAAGGATAAACGCATGACTCTGCGAACGAAACTGGCGACAGCGACAGCTATCCTTGTTGGCCTCAGCGGGGCCGCACTGGCCCAAGGCAATCACGGCCATGGCGGCCAGGGGCCGGGCGCCGGCAATCACGACATGATGCCGATGATGATGCAAATGCACGCGCAGATGATGGGGGGCAATGGCCCCATGGCAGGCATGGGCATGATGGGCGGTGGCGCACCGCTGATGGCTATGGGGCGGTTCGACGCGGACGGGGACGGCACGGTGTCCTCGGACGAGGCCCATGAGGGCCTGCAGGCCCTGCTGGCGGAATACGATGCCGATGGCGACGAAACCCTCTCGCTGACGGAATTCGAAACCCTCCACAGTGCCCTGATCCGCGAAACAATGGTGGACCGTTTCCAGTTCCTCGACGATGATGGCGACGGCATGGTGACCATGGGCGAAATCGTCAAGCCGGCGGACATGATGGGGCGGATGCAGGCAATGCGCGAACGTATGATGCAGGGCGGCATGATGGCCGGGCCATACGGCGGGATGCAAGGCAATGGCGCCATGATGGGAACCCCCGGCAAAGGCCGGATGGGCAACAACTGACCAGCGTCGCGACGACATAACCCGCCGCCCGGCCCTGTATGACGCGGGGCTGGGCCGCAACCAGGAAAGGAAAGAAGACATGAGCTACACACATAACCGCATGTTGGCGGGAATCGACATCGAGGAGGCGGAAAATCGCGTGCGCGAGGCGTTGAAGGCCGATGGCTTCGGCGTTCTGACCGAGATCGACGTCAAGGCCACGATGAAGCAGAAGATCGACGCCGACATGGATGGCTACAAGATCCTCGGCGCCTGCAACCCGAAAATGGCCTGGGAGGCCATCGGCATGGAACCGCGGATCGGCGCCATGCTGCCGTGCAACGTGATCCTGCGCAGCGTCGAGGGCGGCACCGAGGTGAGCGCCATCGATCCTGTGGCCTCAATGTCGGCCGTGGAAAACCCTGACCTTCACAAGGTGGCCGGGCAGGTTCGCGATATGCTCATTGGTGCGATTGACGCGGCTTGAGGGCAAAGGATCAGCCATGAGACACGACCATGGCCGCCGCTTTTTTGTAACCGGACTTGTGGCGACGCCGGTCATCCTGGCAACGTCCGGCGCCGAAGCCCGGAGTCGACGTGTCTGGTCGGTGAGCGAGGCTTATGACGCTCTCCGTTCCGACACCGCACGCGTCATCGACATCCGGTCACGCGAGGAATGGCGTGAAACGGGTGTGGGTGCCGGTGTCTGGCCACTGAGTATGCATGAGGATGGATTTGCGGACAGACTTTTTGCCGCAAAGGCCCTCGCCGGGGAACGAACGGTCGGGCTTATCTGTGCCACCGGCGGGCGGTCGGCTTCGGTAATGCGCGCCCTTCGCAGGGCCGGATACGGCGGCTATGCCGACATATCTGAAGGCATGCTCGGCTCTCGCCGCGGCCGCGGTTGGCTGGCCGCTGGTCTTCCGGTGGTGGGGCTGGAAGAGGCGCTCGCCGCGCTGCCTTCGGGCGTGGCCTGACGTGTCGATTGAGAAGATCAGAACAAGCCGGGATCGGCGACGTAGTGGTCTTCGGGCCGTGTGCGCCGTGGCGGCCGTGGTGGCACTAATCGCCTTGGCCTGGGTCATGGGCTGGCTGCCCGACAACATCGACCGCGCTACGATTGAGAGCCGGATAACAGCGGCCGGACCGTGGGGCCCACTGACGGTGATCGCACTGATGATGGCCGCCGTCGTGGCCAGCCCGATCCCCAGCGCCCCGATCGCGCTGGCTTCCGGCGCGGCCTACGGCCACTACGCGGGCACCGCCTATGTCGCGATCGGGTCCGAGATCGGAGCGATAGCCGCTTTCGTCATTGCCCGTGGCCTTGGGCGCGGTGCGATCGAACGCTGGCTCGGTGACAAGGCCGACTTCGGGCTGCTCGGCTCTCAGAACGCGCTGACCCTCGCCGTGTTCGTCAGCCGCCTACTCCCATTCGTTTCTTTCGACGCGATGAGCTACGCCGCCGGGTTGACCGGGCTGCACTTCTGGCGCTTCGCGTTGGCCACCATCGCCGGTATCCTGCCTGCGAGCTTCCTGCTCGCGCATGTCGGAGGTGCTGCCATGGACGGGAACTTCGGCCTTGCCGGATGGGGAGCGCTTGCTCTGGGGCTGGCGACGGGGCTGCCTTTGCTCCTGCTGGCCCTGCGCCGCGGGCGTCAAGGGAACAAAGGTCTGACGCAGACCAATGCGGGAAAGGCGGGAGGGATGTGACCTCAGCGCAATGATAAAGGGGGCGCCTCGCTTCGACGCGATCGGATTTTCCAGCATCCCGAGGAAGCGGGCCTTGACCTTTCCGTAACTGGAACCCCCATCTGCTTTCCTGAAAGGGGATAATCAATGTCTGATCACACTCATCACCACCACGACCACCAACCCGCGCCCGGCGGCACAACCGCTACGGACCCAGTCTGCGGCATGCAGGTCGAGATGGGTGACGGCGCACGAACCCGCACCTACGGCGACGAGACCTTCTGGTTCTGCTCCAAGGGCTGCCAGGAAAAGTTCGACGCCGACCCCTATTTCTACGCGTCAGGAAACGCAGCAAACGCAGACCAGCAGGCGCCGGCGTCCGCGCAATGGACCTGCCCGATGCACCCCGAGATCATCCGCGCCGAACCCGGAAGCTGTCCGATCTGCGGCATGGCGCTGGAGCCGATGGTGCCCTCGGACGAGCCGAACGAGGAACTGACGGATTTCACGCGCCGCATGTGGGTCAGCGCGGCCGCGGCGATCCCGCTCGTGATCCTGACCATGGGCGAACTGGTTGGCCTTCCGGTGCGCGCCTGGCTAGGCCATCAACTCTCGGTCTATGTCGAATTCGCCCTCGCCACGCCGATCATTCTGTGGGCCGCGCAACCCTTCTTCAAAAGGGGCTGGGACTCGATCCGCACCCGGTCGCCCAACATGTGGACACTGATCTCGCTGGGCGTGGGGGCGGCCTATCTCTATTCGCTCTTCGCCACCTTCGCACCGGGCGTGTTCCCCGAGCAGTATCGCGCCGGCGAAGGGGTTGGCACCTATTACGAGGCGGCCGTCGTCATCATCGCGCTGGTTTTCGTGGGCCAGGTGCTCGAGCTGCGCGCACGCGAGCGCACCGGCGATGCGATCCGCGCGCTGATGGACCTCGCGCCCAAGACCGCGCGGCGCATCCTGCCCGACGGAAGCGAATATGACGCCCCTCTCGAAAACATCGTCGAGGGCGACCTGCTGCGGGTGCGTCCCGGCGATAGCGTGCCGGTCGATGGCGAGGTAATCGAGGGGCGCTCCTCCATCGACGAAAGCATGATCACCGGCGAGCCCGTGCCGATCGAGAAAACGGAGGGCAACCGCGTGACAGGCGGCACGATCAACCAGAATGGTACGCTTGCCATACGAGCGACGCAGGTGGGCTCGAATACGGTGCTGGCCCGGATCGTCGATATGGTCGCTGGCGCGCGCCGCTCGCGCGCGCCGATCCAGGGCCTCGCGGATCGCGTCGCGTCGATCTTCGTGCCGGCCGTCGTGGCGGTTGCCATCGTCGCCTTCTTCACCTGGCTGGCCTTCGGTCCCGAACCGGCGCTGGCCTTTGCCATCGCCTCGGCCGTGTCGGTGCTGATCATCGCATGCCCCTGCGCCCTGGGCTTGGCCACGCCCATTTCGATCACCACCGCCGCCGGACGCGGAGCACAGGCCGGCGTTCTGATCAAGGACGCCGAGGCGCTGGAGCGTATGGCCCGCGTCGATACCGTGATCGTGGACAAGACCGGCACGCTGACCGAGGGAAAGCCGAAGCTCACCGATGTCGTGTCGCTCAAGGGATATGACGAGAAAGAGGTTCTTTCGCTAGGCGCCGCCCTGGAGCGCGGCTCCGAACATCCCCTCGCGGAAGCCATCGTCGAAGGCGCACGGGCGCGCGGTGTCGATCCCGGCCGTGCCGGCGACTTCGAAGCGGTGACGGGCAAGGGCGTGCGCGGCACCGTCGATGGCCGCCGCGTGGCGCTCGGCAACCGCGCGATGATGGATGAACTCGGTATCAGGGCGGATGCCTCGGAGGACGCCGCAGATGCGCTTCGCGCTGAAGGCAAGACGGCCATGTTCGTCGCCGCCGACGGGGCGCTCGCCGGGATCATCGCCGTGGCCGATCCGATCAAGGAAAGCACCGCCGGCGCGATCCACGATTTGCACGCGCTCGGTCTGACCATCATCATGGCGACCGGGGACAACAAGCGCACGGCAGAGGCCGTTGCGCGAAAACTCGGAATAGACGAGGTGCGCGCCGGCGTTCTTCCCGAGGACAAGAAGACGCTCGTGGACGATCTCCATGCCCAGGGCAAGCAGGTCGCCATGGCTGGCGACGGGGTGAACGACGCCCCCGCCCTCGCGGCGGCCGATGTGGGCATCGCCATGAGCACGGGCGCCGACGTAGCCGTGGAAAGCGCAGGCATCACGCTGATGCGCGGCGATCTGGTGGGACTGGTGCGCGCCCGCAAACTGGCGACAGCGACGCTTCGCAACATCCGGCAGAACCTGTTCTTCGCCTTTGCCTACAATGCCGCAGGCGTGCCGATCGCCGCCGGGGTGCTGTACCCGGTGCTCGGCGTGCTGCTTTCGCCCATGATCGCGGCGGCAGCGATGAGCCTCTCGTCGGTTTCCGTCATCTCCAACGCGCTGCGGCTGCGGCGGGTTCGGCTCTGACAGAAAAGGAAAGCATCCATGGCCAATGCACACCAAGGACACATGCCGTCAAGCGGGCGCGGGATGGCGATCTCCGCCTGGCTGACAGGGGTCTATTTCGTCATCGAGATGGGCATCGGTCTCTGGACCGGGTCGGTTGCGGTCATCTCGGACGCGTTCCACACCTTCTCCGCCGTCGGCGGCGTGCTGGTAGCGATCGTTGCCGCGCGCCTGGCCCGGCGCCCCGCCGACGCGGACCGCAGCTTCGGCTGGTATCGGGCCGAGATCATCGGGGCGCTGGTAAATGGCGGCTTTCTGCTCGGCATGGCGCTCGTCGTGATCGTGATGGCGGCAATGCGTCTGTCGAATCCGATCGACCTGCCAACGGGTCCGATGCTGCTGGCCGCCGCCGGGGGGCTGGTGACCGAGTTCATCTCGCTCGGGCTGATCTGGAAGCAGAGCAAGAGCGACCTCAACGTGAAGGGTGCGCTCTGGCATATCATCCAGACTTTCGTCGGCAGCTTGTTGATCATCGTCACCGCCTTGGTGATCAAGTTCACGGGCTTTCTGCTGATCGACCCGATACTTGGCATGGCCTTCGGCTTCGTGCTGATCTGGGCAAGCTGGGGCATCCTGCGCGACTCGATCCACCTGCTGATGGAGGGCACGCCGGCCGAAGTCAGCCTTCTGGAGGTCACGCAAGTGCTCGAAGCCCTCGATGGCGTGGCCGATGCGCACCACGTCCACGCCTGGGCGCTCACCAGTGGACGGCATGTCTTTTCCGGCCATCTGCGTGTCCACAAGGGCGCCAACCCGCAAGAAGTGCTAAAGGCCGCGCACACGATGCTGCGCGAGCGCTTCGGCTTCTTCTTCGTGACCTTGCAGGTCGAGGACCGTTGCCTCGATGAGAGCGGGGCCGAGAAAATCGATATCACACGCGGCGATAACACCGGGGGGCGCTGATGCCGGTTGTCCTCCTTCTCGCGCTCATCACGATCTCCGAGGCCACGATCGGCGTCTTCGTCAAGCTGACCGGCGACGCGATCCCGATCCAGTCATTGAACTTCTACGCGCTGAGCTTTGCCGCCGCCTTCCTCGCGCTGGCCATCCCGCGCGCAACCGGCCGACCGCTGCGTTTTCCCTCCGGCAACGTGACGGACACGGCCATTATCGGCGTGCTCATCGCTGCTCAGATCAGCGTATTCAACTATGCCATGACTCTCGTGCCTATCGCCAACGCCGTCGTATTCTGGAGCGTGGCCCCCTTCTTCGTGTTCATCTTCTCGGCGGTGTTCCTCGGCGAGCCCGCAAAGAAAAGCTATGTGTTGATTTTCGGGCTTGCGCTCGTCGGCATCGTGTTTGCCAAACCGCTGGCGGGAGGCGACTGGTTCGGCAACCTTGTCGCGCTCAGCACCGGGGCGATCTACGCCGCAATGGTCACCTACATGCGCCACGAGGGACGCGAGGAGACGGGCAACGATATCTTTTGGTCCATGGCGGCGGGGGCGATCCTGCTATCACCTGCACTGGTTCTGGCGGGGCCGGGCGAGATCGGCAAATTCGCCCCCTATCCCACCCTCGGTCTTTCGCTACCGGTGATGCTGTGGGCGGCCTGCCTCGGCGTCATCTCGACGGGGTTTGCCTATTTCGGCATCTCGCTGGTGCTCAAGCGGATCAACGCGAACGTCTACTCGCTGGTCGATATCATCGTCTCGCCGGTCGTGGCGGCAACCTTGGGATATCTCGTCTTTGGCGAAGTCCCCGCGCAGGGCATGATCTTGGGCGGAGGCTTGTTACTCCTGTCCGGCTTCTGGCTGACGCGCGAGATGAGCCGCGGCAAAGAGAACGCGGCCGTCCACCCCTGCCAATGTGGGTAGGGAAACACAGGTAGAATGTTAAATGAGACGAGAAAGCGTGACCTGCCACTGAACTTTCATCCAGTCGGAAGCAAAGAACGCTTGTCCGAGGGCAAGTGGCGGA
>CAZOKA010000049.1:0-11360 GCA_964580265.1 uncultured Rhodobacterales bacterium
AGACCATCCACGACGTCACGGGCGGGGTCGAATCCTTCGGCTTCAACGCGGCCATTGCACGGCTTTATGCCTTTACCAACACGCTGGCCAAATCGCAGGCGAGCGGCACGGCGAAAACCAGCGCGGCCCGCGCCTTGGCACAGCTCATGGCGCCCATGACCCCGCACTTCGCCGAGGAACTGTGGGCGCTGCTGCAAGGCGAGGGCCTGATCGCCAACGCGCCGTGGCCCGTCGCGGACGAGACCATGCTGGTGGACGAAACAATCACCCTGCCGGTGCAGATCAACGGCAAGCGGCGCGGCGAAATCAAGGTGCCCCGCGACATGGACAAGGCAGAGGTTGAAAAGATCGCGCTTTCGCTGGATGCTGTCGAAAAGGCGCTGAACGGGGCCGCGCCGAAAAAGCTGATCGTCGTCCCCGGGCGGATCGTGAATGTGGTGCTCTAATCGCAGAACCCTTGTTGTCTTCGGCCTGTGCGCCCTGGCGCTGGCGGGCTGCGGCTTTGCGCCCGTCTATGGTCCGCAGGGCGCCGCGGGCCGTCTGCAGTCGGCGGTCCGGGTGCAAGCGCCCGACACTCGCACCGAGCAGCTTCTGCTTCAACGGATCGAACAAAGGATCGGCCGCGGCTCACGCTATGAGCTGTCCTACGATCTGGATATCCGGCGCGAGGAAATGGCCGTCGCGCCCACCAATATTTCGACCCGCTACAACTTGGTCGGAACGGTCAGCTACACCTTGCGCGCCGCAGGCACCGACACCCCCCTTATAAAGGGGCGCACTACCGGGTTCACCGGCTATTCCACCACCGATTCAACCGTCGCGACCAGCGCCGCCAAACGCGATGCCCATGCGCGCCTGGCCACGATCCTGGCTGACCGCATGATCGCACGGCTCCTGGCCGCCGCCAGCGACCTGCCGGAATGAAACTCAACACACGCGACGCCAACAGGTATTTCGCCAAGCCCGACCCGGCACGCGCCGGGTTGCTGATCTTTGGCGCGGATGCGATGCGCGTCGCGCTCAAGCGGCAAGAGGTGATCGCCAACCTGATCGGCCCCGATGGCGAAGGCGAAATGCGCCTCAGCCGCCTGCCCGCCGGGGATCTGCGCCGCGACCCCGCCGCGCTTATGGATGCGGTCAAGGCCCAGAGCTTCTTCCCAGGCCCCCGCGCCGCTTTTGTCGAAGACGCTACCGACGGCCTTGCAGACGTGATCGGCGCGGCGCTCAATGACTGGCACGAAGGCGATGCGCAGATCATCGTCACCGCCGGCCAACTGCCCGCTAAATCCAAGCTGCGCAAGTTGTTCGAAGGGCACGCCAACGCCTACGCCACCGCGCTCTATGATGATCCGCCGACCCGAGAAGAGATCGAGGCAGAGTTAGCCACCGCCGGACTGCGCGACATCACCTCCGACGCGATGACCGACCTGACCGCGCTGTCGCGCACGCTGGACCCCGGTGATTTTCGCCAGACCATCGCCAAGCTGGGCCTTTACAAGTTCGAGGATGACAGCGCTCTTACCTCAGACGATATCGCCGCCTGCGCCCCCGCCTCCGCTGAGGCCGATGTTGACGATATTCTCAACATAGTGGCCGAGGGGCGCTCGGCCGAGATCGGGCCGGTGATGCGCCGGCTGCAGGCGCAGGGTACGCAACCAGTCAGCCTTTGCATCAACGCGGCACGCCACTTTCGCGCACTCTATACCGCCGCGTCAGATCCCGATGGCGCGGCGCAGGGCATCGCGCGGATGCGCCCCCCTATCTTCGGCCCCCGGCGGGATCGCATGTTGCGGCAGGCGCGCGGCTGGGGCGCGCCCCGCCTGGAACAGGCCCTCACACTGCTGACGGATACCGACCTCAAGCTTCGCTCGGCTGCGCAACATGCGCCGGCTATGGCCCTGGTCGAACGCGCCCTTATCCGCCTGTCCATGCTGGCCAAGCGGTAAGGCGAGGGTCAGCTACCGCCCCGTGGTATCGGATACCGCCGCCCCAAAGGCAATTCGGCACCCACCCCAAAGCAGCACGGCAAACAACAGATGCACGCCCCCCGCCGCAACGATCAGCTTGGGCGTGACGGCAAGCCCGAAGAATCCCCACCCCACAACAGGGAAGAAGACCACGAGCACCAACACCCATAGCCCCGCCGCCAGCGCAACGGCGCGCCCGAAACTCAGCCTGTCGCCAAACATCACGACGTAGAGCGCAACAAAGGTCATGTTCCAAACCGTGTGAAACAGCAGACCAACCGGCAAGGGCACATCCCCCAGCAGACGCTGAGCAAACGCTAGGCCCAACGGCTTGGGCATGGGCGAAATCCCGGCACGTGCAAGCCCTTGCATGATCATGGCGGTCACCGCGGCAGCGGCCAGGCCGATAACCAAGGTCTTGCCCCAATCTCGCGCGGACAACTGATGAAACCGCATGGTGCCCTCCGACAGAACCGTTCCGCCCATCTACACCGCAACACCTGGTGGGGTGCGAAACTTGCACCGCTCCCCCCGGATAAGTCAGACTCTAGGCGTTCAAGTGACTTGAAGTGCAACAGGAGGTTTCCCATGCCGGGCAACGATCCACTTCTGTCCATCGGTCAGGCAGCCAAGGCCAGCGGTGTTTCCGCACCGACCATCCGCTACTACGAGGAAATCGGCCTCATTCCCCAGGCCCTGCGCAGCGCAGCCGGGCATCGGCACTACGGCCACGCCGACATCGCGCGCCTGACCTTCATTCGCCGCTGTCGTGATTTCGGCTTCGGGATCGAACAGGTTCGCCTGCTCTGCGGTCTGGCGGCCAGTCCGGAAGAAGATTGCACCGCCGTGCGTGACATCGCGGCCAATCACCTGTCATCGGTGCGCCAAAATCTTGATGAGCTGCGTTGCCTCGAAGCGCAGCTCAGAGCGTTCGTTGATAGCTGCGATTCGATTTGCTGCGGCGGGCGATCCCGGGATTGTGTCGTGCTTGCCGATCTTGCGAAAGCGTGACAGCGCCGCCGCCTACATCACGCGGATCACGTCCTTGTCCACGGCCAGCATGTAGCCGCGCCGAGCGATATTGCGCACCAGCAGCTCGCTCACCAACTGATTACCCAACGTATCGCGCAGCCGCTTGATCCGCGTAGCCCCGGCCGATTCGTCGCAATCGGCTGCCGTGCGCCCCGAAACGATCGCCTCGATTTCGGCGCCGGACAAGATGTCATCGTCCAGTCGTGCCTCGGCCAGAACCGATAGCGTCTCCATCGCCGCATCGGTCATGCGAAACCCCATGTTATTGAGGTAAACCATATTCTCGCCCCGGCTGATCATCAGCGATGACACCTGGATGCCAGATTGCTCGATCTGCGCCATGCGGCGGTTCAACGTTACCAGCATCACCAGCAACACGAACGTCGCCACCATCAGGGTGGTGGCGAACACCAGCAGCACCAGGATCACCATGCGATACCCCGATAGCGTATCGGAAAACGCCGTGCCCGATTGCGCCAGAATTTCCAGAAGCTTGATCTCGGCCTGTGTGGTCAGGTCGTCGTTTTCCACGAACAACTGCTCGACCCGCGCGTTGAAGGCATTGGCATCCGGCAGGTTGGTCAGCAACCAGACCGCCAGAATCACCAGTATCAGGACGATCCCCGCGATCCCCAAAGGCACCACGCGCCCCGACGTGCGCCTGATCTCAGAAGCGGAGGTAGAATTTTCCTGCACTGGCCTTCCTTTCACCCAGCCCCGACTCGTCAAAGACCGACAGCACGTTCAACAGGGTCCAGCCACCCTGCGAAAGCCGGGCAGCCACCTCTTTGCGCGCAGCCGCCTTTGAGCAGCCACCCGACAATTGCATGACACCGTAATGCAACTGCAACGGAGAGTCGCGCTTGGCCTTGTAGTCAGCATAGCATTCCGCCGCCTGCGCCGGAAACGCCTGCATAAGAAGGAAGACAGAAACAATGGGGATCAGGATCTTTTTCATGCCCTCACAATGCGCATGGGCCACGTGATATACAATATCCAAAGGGGTCAGGGCGCATTGCTATCGGATAACACTGCCCCGTTATTGCTTGTCTTTCCCGCCTGCGCCCAGTGTTGGACATGCCGGTCGGCGTTGCCCGATCACACGCCGACCACCGAATTTCACACGAAAGGAACCTGCCATGTCCCGCCCGTTTATCGCCGCCGTTGTCGCGGCCTCGCTCGCCCTCTCGGGGTTGTCCGCAACCACCGCACAGGCCGGCAATCGTGACGTTGCGCGTGCCATCGCCGGTATCGCTGCCGTCGCGATCATCGCTGGCGCGCTCAGCGACCGTGACAATCACCGCAACAGGGGATACGTCACGCGCCGGTATGATCCCGCGCCGGTCATCAATCCCCGACCACTGCCGCGCCGCGCGCAACGTCACGCGCTGCCACGCCACTGCATGATCCGCGCCCAAAGCCGCTACGGCCAACCCCGCCGCGTATTCGGTGCGCGCTGCCTGAACCGCAACTATCGCTTCACCGACAGCCTGCCGCGCGCCTGCGCCGTGCGGATTGGCGGCAACAGCCACCGTGGCAACCACCGCAATGCCAACTTCGGCCGCACCGGCTATGGCGTCGGTTGCCTGCGCCAGCACGGCTATCACCTGGCGCACCGCTGAACTTTCTGCATCGCCATGAAAGGGCCGGGCTTATCCCGGCCTTTTTTGTTGCACCCCCGGCCGATCCGCGCTTTATCCACTCGCATGGATGCCCCCGATTTCACCCTTGAGCGCGCCGCGATACTGGCTGGCACCCCTCGCATCGCCGGGGTGGACGAGGTCGGGCGCGGCCCGTTGGCCGGGCCTGTCACCGCCGCCGCCGTGGTGCTGGACCCGGACAACATTCCCGAAGGGCTGAACGATTCCAAGAAACTGACTGCCAAGCGGCGCGAGGCGCTATGCGCGGCGCTGCTGGACATGGCCGAGGTCAGCATCGCCCATGCCAGTGTCCAGGAAATCGACACGCTCAATATCCTGCGCGCCAGTCACCTTGCCATGACGCGCGCCATCGCGGGCCTACCCTCGCCGCCCGATCACCTGTTGATCGACGGTCACATGATTCCCGATGAATTGGCCATTCCGGCCCAATGCGTGGTGCGCGGTGATGCGCTTTCGCTGTCGATCGCGGCTGCTTCTATCGTGGCGAAAACATGGCGCGATGCGCTCATGCGGGATTTGGCGCAACAGTTTCCCGGCTACGGATGGGAAACCAATGCCGGATATCCGTCAAAAAGTCACAAGCAAGCGCTTCAAAATCTTGGTGTCACCCCACACCATAGGCGTTCCTTCAAACCAGTGCACAATATCTTGTATCAACATAAAAATGTAAGTCACTGATTCAAAAAAGAAATTGACCGCGAATCACGTTTGACTCATCTTTGTCTTCGATCACAGAGCGCATCAAAACCGCGCCGGCTCCAGAGGCAGAGAATGACAGCAATGACAAAGACGAAGGGCGCTGATGCGCTCCCCCTCAATACGATTCTGGATGGCGACTGCATCGAGGTGATGAACAGTCTGCCGGAAAACTCGGTGGACCTGATCTTTGCGGACCCGCCCTATAACCTGCAACTCAAGGGTGATCTTCACCGCCCCGATAACAGCCGCGTCGATGCCGTCGATGACGCGTGGGATCAATTTGCCTCGTTCGAGGCCTATGATCGTTTCACCCAGGGCTGGCTGACCGCCGCGCGCCGCCTGCTCAAACCCGGCGGGGCGATCTGGGTTATCGGGTCGTATCACAACATCTTTCGCGTCGGCGCCGCGATGCAGAACGCCGGCTACTGGATCTTGAATGACGTCGTCTGGCGCAAATCCAACCCGATGCCGAATTTCCGCGGCAAACGCTTTACCAACGCCCATGAGACCATGATCTGGGCCAGCAAGTCGGAAGGCGCGAAATACACCTTCAACTACGAGGCGCTGAAATCCCTCAACGAGGGCATCCAGATGCGTAGTGACTGGGTGCTTCCGATCTGTTCGGGTCATGAACGCCTCAAGAATGACGAGGGGAACAAGGCGCACCCCACGCAGAAACCCGAAGGTCTGCTGCACCGGGTTCTGGTCGGCTCGACCAATGCGGGCGACGTGGTGCTCGACCCGTTCTTCGGCACCGGCACCACCGGCGCCGTGGCCAAGATGCTGGGCCGGGATTTCATCGGCATCGAACGCGAGGCCGCCTACCGCGTCGCCGCCGAGAAACGCATCGCCGCCGTGCGCCGCTATGACCGCGAGGCGCTACAGGTCAGCGCCTCCAAACGGTCCGAGCCGCGCATCCCCTTCGGCCAACTTATCGAACGCGGCCTGCTTCGCCCCGGCGAGGTTCTGACCTCCGTCAACGGCAAGGCCGCCGCCAAGGTCCGCGCCGATGGCACCCTTGTTGCCGATGGCGTCAATGGCTCGATCCACCAGGTCGGTGCCGCGCTGGAGGGAGCCCCAAGCTGCAACGGCTGGACCTACTGGTGCTTCAAACGCGACGGCAAGACCGTTCCGATCGACCTGTTGCGCCAACAGATCCGCGCCGAGAAAACCGCCTGAGCGCGATACAGTTACCGCCGGTGCCCGTTGCCTGACATCGCGGGCACCCGACTGGCCCCGCCTGCCCGGCGGGGCCCTTTTCGTCTGTCCGCTCACATCACTCCGGTAAGGGCGTCTGTGCCTTGTTATAGGGCCGCCAATCAGTGATTTCAGGATAATACATCTCGCGCCAGCGCCTTACGCGCGGATTCATCACCCGCCGCCACACCGTCGGAACCATCGCCGCCATGGTCATGATCGGATAGCCGTATGGCAGTTGCGGCGCCTCCGCCTCTGTATAGTTCTGCAACAGCGGAAACCGCCGGTTCGGCTTGTAGTGATGATCCGAATGGCGTTGCAGGTTGATCAGCAACCAATTGCTGGCCTTGTGAGCCGCATTCCACGAATGGCGCGGCTGGACATGCTCGTACTTGCCGTCTCCCAGGTATTTCCTGGTCAGGGCATAATGCTCGACATAGTTGGTCAGTTCCAACTGCCAGATCGCGATAAACGCCTGCCAGACGAACAGAAGCAGCCCGATCCATCCACCCAGGATCAGGGCCAGCAGCAGCATCGCCCCCTGCAACGCCCAGTATCTCCAGAACGGGTTCGCCCGGTCGGTCCACGGTCGCCCCTTGCGCGCCAGCCGCCCCGCCTCGGCCCTGAAGGCCGAGATCAGCGATTCGCGCAGCACCCGCCGGAAGTAGCGGTGGAACCCCTCGTTGTAACGGGCCGTAACCGCATCACGCGGCGTGCCCACATGGACATGATGCACCAGCAGGTGCTCGGACCGGAAATGCGAATACAAAACCATCGACAGCAGGAAATCGGCCAACCACCGCTCCAGCCGGTTGGTTTGGTGCATCAACTCGTGGCTATAGGGAATGCCCACCGTCCCGGTGATCACCCCCACCCCGAAGAACAGCACAATGGTTTCCAGCGCGCCCAGATGTTCGGCGCGCGGCACGTACCAGATCAGCCCGAACAGCGTGATGAATTGCAACGGCGCCCAGATCAGCGTGATCGCCCGATACCACGTCAGTTGATCCTCGTCCGTCTCTGGATCGGCGTTTTCCAGGTTCAGGCCAAGGATCGCATCCAGCGCGGAAAAGAAATACCACGTCACGATAGGCAACAGGATCACGGTCCACCCCCCCTGCAACGCCCCCAGCCACGCGACCGGGATCAGGGCAAGGGTCATCCAGAACGGCATGGCATTTTGCCAACGGGCGGTTTGGGACGAAGGGATCATGGTCTTGCTCCGTATTGGGCGGCGCAGGCATCACTGTGCCGTATTGAACTCACCCCGCGCCAGATCGAAAACCTTGCGCATCACGGTAGGCAAGTCCGAAGGCCGGAACGCCTGCGCCGGAATAAAGACACCCGCACCCGGGTCCGCGTCAAGCGGAAGATCGGCGACATATATGCACAGGCGCAAATGGAAATGGGTGAACGTGTGGCGCGCCTCGCCCATCACCGCCCGCCATGCCGCCCGCACTGGCGGCGCAGCGCACGGCGCCTGCACCTCTGTCCACTCCGACCCCGGCCAGCCCAGCATCCCGCCAAGCAGTCCACGCTCGGGCCGACGCTCCAGGAGCCAGGCGCCATCGCTCCGCCGCGCCACGTAGGCAAGGCCGTGGCGCACCGGCTTGACCTTCCTGGGGGCTTTCGCCGGCAGGTCGGCCGCGCTCCCCGCCGCGCGCGCCTTGCACGCGGCCCACCATGGACAAATACCGCAAGCGGGGCTCTTCGGGGTGCAAATCGTTGCGCCCAGGTCCATCACCGCCTGCGCATAATCGCCCGGACGCGTATCGGGCGTCAGCGTCGCCGCCATTCCGGTCAGCGCACGCTTGGCCCCCGGTAGCGCCTCGCGGTGATCATGCAGCCGCGCCATCACCCGCTCCACGTTGCCATCGACAACCACCTCGGGCGTGTCGAACGCAATGGCGGCAATCGCGGCGGCGGTATAGGGTCCGATCCCCGGCAGCGCCTGCAGCTCCGCGCGGGTGCCGGGAAACCGCCCGCCGTGATCTGCCACAACAACCCTTGCGCATTTCAGCAGATTGCGCGCCCGGGCGTAATACCCCAGCCCCGCCCATTCGGCCATCACGTCGCCATCGTCCGCCGCAGCCAGCGCCGCCACATCCGGCCAACGCGCCATAAACCGCTCGAAATACCCGCGCACGGTGGCCACGGTTGTTTGCTGCAGCATTACTTCGGACAGCCATACCGCATACGGATCGGGCCGTGCCCCCGCCGCCCGCGCGGCCGGGGACACGCGCCATGGCATTTCCCGCGCATTGGCGTCATACCAAGCCAGCAGATCCGCCGGGCGCGGGGGAAAATCGGCCTCGTCACGCAAACTTTATGTCTCCCGAAGGCTGATATTGAATGGCAACCGTTTTCATGCCCACTAGAATAGGGCAAAAGGACAGGATGCAAGCAATGACCATCCCCCGGAAATCCAAGGGGTTCAAACGCACCTCGACGCTGCTACAGGCTCAGATCCGCCGGGCAGGCGAATCGCGCGGCTTCGCGGTGACGCGCCTGCTGACCCATTGGGAGGAAATCGCCGGACCCGGCATCGCCGCCATAGCCCGCCCTGTCGAGGTGAAATATGGCCGACAGGGGTTCGGCGCGACGCTAACCATCCTGACCACCGGCGCCCAAGCGCCAATGCTGGAAATGCAAAAGGAAAAACTACGCGAAAAGGTGAATGCCGTTTACGGCTACAACGCCATATCGCGCGTGCGCATCACCCAGACGGCACCGACCGGGTTTCACGATGGGCAGGTCAGCTTCGATCACGCACCCAAACGCACCCAAATCACTACGAACGCCGCCCCCGACCCCACCGTAAAGCGCGAGGCTGCGCACCTATCGGGCGACGTCAACGACACCTCGTTGCGAGAGGCGCTAGAAACGCTGGCGCGCAACGTGCTCTCCAAAAACAGGACATGAGAAAGGGTTTCACATGAACCGCAGAACCGCACTGATCGCGCTCGGCGCCGGCATCCTTACGCTTGGCGGCTGGTGGGCGATCCAGCAGCAAACCTCCACGCAACTTCCCCCCATTGGCGCGGCCAACGCGCAGGACGCAGCCGATGTGGACACCTCCGGCATCATGGAAATGACGCTGGGCGATGCCGAAGCACCGGTCACGCTGGTGGAGTACGCCTCGTTCACCTGCCCGCACTGCGCCACCTTCCACGAGGGGCCGTTCAAGAAGCTCAAGGCCGATTACATTGACACCGGCAAGGTGCATTTCATCTATCGCGACGTGTATTTCGACAGGTTCGGCCTGTGGGCCGCGCTGGTGGCGCGCTGTGACCCCGACCGCTTTTTCGGTGTAAGCAACCTGCTCTATTCCCAACAACGCGACTGGAT
This sequence comes from uncultured Rhodobacterales bacterium, assembly GCA_964580265.1. Classification (GTDB taxonomy): domain Bacteria; phylum Pseudomonadota; class Alphaproteobacteria; order Rhodobacterales; family Rhodobacteraceae; genus Sediminimonas. The sequence continues at coordinate 9,905 of CAZOKA010000049.1, forward strand.
CGGCGATGGCAATCCGTCCGAGATCGTGGAAAACCTGCGCAAGATTGGCCGCGTTGCCGGACTGGACGATGAACGCCTCGATGCCTGCCTTGCCGACAACGACAAGGCGCGCACGCTGGTCGCGTGGTATCAGCAGAACGCCGAGGCGGACAGCATCGATTCCACCCCGAGCCTTGTCATCGACGGGCAGAAATACTCGAATATGTCCTATGGCGATCTGTCCGCGATCCTTGACGAGAAGCTGGCCGACGAATGACGCACGCTCCTCTTGCCGGTCTCAAGGTCGTTGAACTGGCGCGTATCCTGGCCGGCCCCTGGGCCGGTCAGACACTCGCCGATCTGGGCGCCGAAGTCATCAAGGTCGAAAGCCCCGCTGGCGACGATACCCGCCAGTGGGGTCCACCCTTTGTGCAGCGCGGCGAGGACCGAAGCGCCGCCTATTTCCACTCCTGCAACCGCGGCAAGGCCAGTGTCACGGTCGATTTCCGCACTCCCGAGGGGCAGGCACAGGTCCGCGAACTGATCGCCGATGCCGATATACTGATCGAGAATTTCAAGCTTGGCGGCCTGGCCAAGTATGGCCTCGATTACGACAGCCTCGCCGCCATAAATCCGAGGCTGATCTATTGCTCGATTACCGGCTTCGGGCAGGACGGCCCCTATGCCCACAGGGCCGGGTATGACTACATCATCCAGGGCATGTCGGGCCTGATGTCGATCACAGGCGAGCCAGATGGCCAACCGCAGCGCGCCGGTGTGGCGATCACCGACATCTTTACCGGGGTCTATGCCACCACCGCCATTCTGGCCGCCGTGCACCAGCGCGCACAGACAGGCCGGGGACAGCATATCGACATGTCCCTGCTGGACGTGGCCGTATCGGTGACCGCCAACCAGGCGCTCAATTACCTGTCCACCGGCACCCCGCCGGGGCGCACGGGTAACTACCACCCCAACCTGACACCCTACCAGGTATTTGATTGCAGCGATGGCCACATCATCATCGCAACCGGCAACGACGCGCAGTACCAACGCCTCTGTCGCCTGCTGGGACTGGATTGGATGGCAGAAGATCCCAAGTTCTTGCACAACCCCGACAGGGTGCAAAACCGCCCCGAGATGATTGGCCTGTTGATGGCCGAAACCGCCAAGATGACCAAGGCCGAACTGCTGTCCGGCTGCGAGGAACAAGGCATTCCCGCTGGCCCGATCAATGACATGGCCGAGGTTTTTGCCGATCCGCAGGTCATCGCGCGCGGCATGCGCATCGACCTGGACGGTGTGCCGGGTGTGCGCGCACCATTCCGCTTTTCCGGGGCCGAGTTGGCGCTGACCCGCCCCGCCCCCAAGCTGGGTGAGGACAACAGCGCCTGAGCCACCCCCGGTTGGACCGCAAGCCGGGCGGTCAGCGCAACGCGTCCAGCGCCTCCGCCAATGGCGCGTCATCGTCCAGCCG
>CAZOKA010000050.1:0-11359 GCA_964580265.1 uncultured Rhodobacterales bacterium
GGTGGTCAGCAGCATCTCGCCGAACTTGTTGGACAGCGCCATCAACAACAGCCCGCGCAACCGAGATTGTATATTTTCCTCGGTCAGATCCTCGTCACGACCCGCGAAAAGCGGCGCCAGCGTCGCGTTGACCGCATCACGCGCCTGCGCGATCGGCACGGTGTCGTAATGCACGCCAAGCGCATCGGCCAACGCCTTCGCATCCTCCAGCGAATGGGGCGACGTGTAATCGGACGGCAGCATCACGCAGCGCACGTTTTCCGCGCCCAGGGCATCCACCGCGACAATCGCCACCAGCGCGCTGTCGATCCCGCCCGACAGACCGAGCAGCACCTTGCCGAACCCCGTCTTGCCGCAATAGTCGCGCAGGCTTTCGACCATGGCGCGATAATCCTGCTCCATCATGTCGGGGATATGCGCCTTGTCGCCTTCGACCGCGCGCCACCCTTCGGGCGTGCGGGTGAAATCGACATGGGCCAGCGTGGCATCAAAGGGCGGCAACTGCACAGCCAGCGCCCCGCCGGGGTTGAGCACGAAAGACGCCCCGTCGAACACCTGGTCGTCCTGCCCGCCCACCATGTTGAGATACACCAGCGGCAGGCCCGTCTCGACCACGCGCGCGACCATCATCGTTTGCCGCATCTCCAACCGACCCCGCGAATAGGGGCTGCCATTGGGCACCAGAAGCAACTCTGCGCCGGTTTCCTCCAGCGTCTCGGTCACATCGTCGTGCCACGCGTCCTCGCAAATGGGCGTGCCGATGCGCAGCGGGCCGATGCCATAGGGGCCGCCGGGATTGGCAGGCGCGAACACCCGCGCCTCGTCGAACACGTTGTCGTTGGGCAGGTGATGCTTGCGCACTATATGCGCGATACGCCCCCCGGACAGGATGAACCAGGCGTTATAAAGGCTCGCCCCCTCCATATAGGGGCCGCCGATGCCGATGGCCGGCCCGTCCGCACACTCGGCCGCCAATGCCTCGACCGCCGCCATCGCGGCCTGATGAAACGCGGGCTTTTGCACCAGATCCTGCGGATCGTAGCCGGTAATGAACATCTCCGGCAGGGCCAGCATGTCGGCCCCGGCGGCGCGGGCCTGCTCCCACGCGGCGCGGGCCTGGCCGGCATTCGCGTCTATATTGCCCACCGTGGGGTTAAGTTGCGCCAGCGTGAGGCGAAACGTATCGGCCATCTGCTGTCTCCTGATCCCGTTTGGGCCATGATCTAGCAGATCAGATGGCGAGGGGAAGCCGAATTGGGGAAAATACGTTGCCCCCCGCCAGTGCGTCGATTAGGTTTTTTGCAACAGCCGCGGCAGGGGCGCATGCGGCAAAGCAGGGACGGACATGGCGAGAATGCGGACATCATTCATGATTTCGGGACTGGCCGGGTTGCTCTGGGCAGGGATGGCGCTTGCCCAGGACAGCGAGGTTCAGACCAAGCAATACGACGATGGCGGCGTCTACGAGGGCACCTTCAAGAACGGGCTTCAGCACGGCACCGGCACCTATACCCTGCCCAACGGGTACGAATACACTGGCGAGTGGGTCAACGGCGAGATTCGCGGCCAGGGCGTTGCGCGTTTTCCGAACGGATCGGTCTACGAGGGTGAATTCGCCAAAGGCAAGCCCGAGGGCATCGGCAAGATCGTCTTCACCGATGGCGGCACCTACGAAGGCGAGTGGGAAGATGGCAAGATCAACGGCCAGGGCGTGGCCGTCTATGCCAACGGCGTGCGCTATGAGGGCGGCTTTCGCAACGCCATGCACCACGGCCGGGGTGTGATGGAATCGCCCGGCGGCTACATCTATGACGGCGAGTGGGTCAATGGCGTCAAAGAGGGGCAGGCAACCATCACCTACCCCGACGGATCGGTTTATGAAGGCCAGGTTCAGCGCGGCACCCGAGAGGGGCAAGGCAAGCTGACCATGCCCGACGGCACGGTCTACGAGGGCACATGGAAGGATGGCCAGATCAACGGCGAGGGAACGCTGACCCAGGCCAATGGCGATGTCTACAAGGGGCAACTCGTGAACGGACGCCGCGCCGGCAAGGGGCGCGTGGACTATGCCAACGGCGATGTCTACGAGGGCGAATTCAAGGACGACAAACGCCACGGACAAGGCACCTTCACCGGCGCCGATGGCTATGTCTACGAGGGTAGCTGGGTTGCCGGCCAGATCGAGGGCGAAGGCCGTGTCACCTACCCCGACGGGTCTGTCTACGAGGGACAGTTCCGCAACGGACAGCCCGACGGCACAGGAAAGATCACCTATACCGACGGGTCCACCTACGAAGGCGAATGGAGCGCCGGCGTGATCGAGGGCGAAGGCACCGCAACCTACGCCAACGGCCTGATCTACGAGGGTGAATTCAAGAACGCCAAGAACCACGGCACCGGCGTGATGACCTACCCCGACGGCTACCGCTACGAGGGCGAATGGCAGAACGGGCAGCGCCACGGCCAGGGCACCGCCACCTACCCCGACGGCACCATCTACGAGGGGCAATTCGCCGAAGGGCAGCGCCACGGCACTGGCAAGATCGTGATCCCCGACAACCCCGAAACCGAAGCAGACGAAAGCTTCATCTACGAGGGTGAGTGGCAGCAGGGCGAGATCAGCGGCAAGGGCATTGCGACCTATTCCAATGGTGACGTCTACGAAGGCACTTTCAAGGATGGCAAACGGCAGGGCACTGGCACGATGCGCTATGCCGACGGACAAGAGGCCAGCGGCAAGTGGCAAAACGGCGCGCTTCTGGAAGAGTGATGCCGCTCAGACCACCTCGCCCGGTGGCGGGCATATAGGATCGCGTTGCCCTCTTGCACGGTTGCCCTGGAATCGCAGCAACCCGAGATCCTCAGAATGTAATTGCCCGCCCTGTCAGCCGCTGAACGTGGTGGGCAATAGCCAATTCGCGTGTGTGGCCAATGACATGCGCCGCGCATCTCATGTGCGTCTCATTGCCCCGGCACAGCGCCGGCAATGGCGCATCATGCCCCATATCGCTCCGCGCACATATTCCGCCTGCCAATGATCTGCCCTGCACGATCCCTTAGATCGCGCCGATCAGGCGCGTCCCGCTTGCCATTTCTCAACCTTAGGACGACAGATATCCACAGATGGCGCCACCATAATGTGCAAATAGGGGGAATCGGCAGAATGATGCACATTGGGATCATCCTTCAGCATCGCGCCCTGGCAACCTCCGAAACCGGGCAATAGCTGCGTTGCGAATTACTCCAATGCCTGCGCCCACGATAGCTGATCGCCCAGCACCAGGATCAGGCGCGCTACCATGGCACGGGTGCACCCCGCCAATCGAAGAACCCGCCGCTGTCGCCGGGAGCCAACCCGTCAATCACGCCCAGCAGGTTGACGGCGGCCTCCGCCGGCGGCACGGCGGGGTGGCGGCCCTGGTATTTCTCGGTAAACGGCGTGGCCACGGTGCCCGGATGCAGCGCAACGCAGATCGCGCGCGGATGGCTGCGCGCCACCTCGATCGCGGCTCCGTGCACCATCTGGTTCAGGGCCGCCTTGGCCGTGCGATAAGAGTACCAGCCCCCCATGCGGTTGTCTCCGATCGAGCCAACCCGCGCCGACAGCGCCGCGAACACCGCCCGCCTGTCGCGCGGCAGCAATCGCAGCGCGTGCTTGAGCACCAGCGACGGCCCCACGCAATTGAGCATGAACTGATCGCGCATCGCCTCGGCAGTCAGCGCCCTGAGCGATTTTTCAGGCCGCGCGCCGCCGATCTCCAATGCTCCGGTCGCGACCACCACCAGGTCATAGCCCGGCTCCAGCGCACCAATGACGCCTGCTACGCACGCCTCGTCGGTCACGTCCAGACCGTCCCGCGCGCGCGACAGCCCTGTCACCGCCACGCCGCGTGCCGCCAGCACCGCGCATAGCGCACTGCCGATCCCGCCCGAGGCGCCTATGACCAAAGCCCGTTGCATTGCGCCAGACCTAGCGGCCCGGCACCGGGTTTCAACGCGACTTTTCCTTGAGCTTGGTGATCTTCAGCATTCGCATGACCATCTTCTCGTAGAATGGCTCGGACACCCCTTGCCGGATCTTGCGCATGAAATACCACTCGAATCCCAGCTTGGCCCAATGGACCCACCGGCCCTTGGAACTCCAGTTGAGGTTGCGCGGCGGATTTTGCGGCATCGCGAGAAAGGCAGCGCCCTCGTTTCCGAAATCCGCAAGGCACAATGCGTTCCACGTAGGCTGCTCGTCAGGGTCTTCGCCGCGGATTGCGCGGGGGATGTTGTGTGCGGTCGCGGTCACCATGCTTTCGATCATGAACCCGGTCTTGGGCACCCCGGTCGGCACCGGCGTGGCAATCGGCGGGGCAATGGCGATACAAACACCGATCGCGTAGATCTCTGGGTATTTTGGGTTGCGCTGATATTCGTCGGTCAGCACGAAACCGCGCGGGTTGACCAGCCCTTCTATTCCCTGCAGCGCCTCAATTCCGCGAAAGGCCGGCAGCATCATGGCATATTTGAAGGGTTCCTCGTGCTTCTTCTTCTCACTGCCGTCCTCGTTGACCTCGGTGAAATGAACGGCACCCTCGTCGAAACGGTCCACCTTGGCGTTGGTAACCCAGAGAATGTCACGATCGCGCATGATCGATTCCAGCATCCCCTTGGTATCTCCAACGCCGCCAAGGCCCAGATGTCCGATGTAGGGTTCGGGCGTGACGAAGGTCATCGGAACCTTGTCGCGTATCTTGCGGCGCCTCAGGTCGGTGTCGATCGTCATGGCGTATTCATAGGCTGGGCCAAAACAGCTTGCCCCCTGCGCCGCCCCCACAACGATCGGGCCGGGATTGGCGCAGAATTCCTCCCATTTGTCGCCTGACATTTCCGCGTGTTCAATCTGGCAGACCGAGGCGGTGTATTTTTCCGGACCGAAACCCTCGATCTCATCGAAGGCCAGGTCAGGGCCGGTGGCGATTACCAAATAATCGTAGGCCACCTCGCGTCCGCTTTCCAGTGTCACGACCCGCGCCTCGGGGTTCAGCTTGACCACGCCATCGCAAATGAACTTGATCCCTCGGCGCTCCATCACCGGGGCAAGATCGATGGTGATATCCTCCTTCTTGCGCCACCCGACGCCCGCCCACGGATTGGACGGGGTGAACTGGAAATAAGGCTTGTTCGAAATCACCGTGACCGCGTCATCGCGTCCCAGCGTCTTGCGCAATTCAAAGGCCTGGATGGTTCCTCCAAGCCCGGCTCCAAGAATGACGATCTCGGCCATGGTATTTATCCTCTCGATTTTCCACGACGCAAATCGCCGACGTGATTCGATAAGTATACTACAATCATACTACACATTTTTATTTTCGAATATGTTTTTCGTGTTGGCTCTTCCTCTCCATGCCGCACGGAATGTGAGCCTCGGTTTTCGCTTTTCATTTGCGCCATGAAATGTATAACCTGATCCTATGACACATACGGGCAAAATCACGACCGTTACGCACGCCTCCGGCGTGCTGCCCGGTATTGCCCTGCTTCTGCTAAGCCGCCTCTGAGCGTGCCATCATGGCGCGACCGCTCAGAGGATGTGCCCTTCGCGCCCCGCAAATCTTAGCAGACACCAGATATCAGAGTTATCACAATGACCCAGAATGCTGAACAAGACCGCGTCTTGATCTTCGATACGACGCTGCGCGACGGGGAGCAATCGCCCGGCGCCACCATGACACATGCCGAGAAACTGGAAATCGCCGAGATGCTCGACGACATGGGCGTCGATATCATCGAAGCAGGCTTTCCCATCGCGTCCGAGGGCGATTTCAAGGCGGTAAAGGAAATCGCCGAACGCTCGAAACAGGCAGTGATCTGCGGGCTGGCCCGCGCCAACCTCAAGGATATAGATCGCTGCTGGGACGCGGTGAGACATAGCGCCCGCCCCCGCATCCACACCTTCATTGGCACCTCTCCCCTGCACCGCGCCATTCCGGGCCTGACACAGGACGAAATGGTCGAGCGCATCCATGAGACCGTCAGCCACGCGCGGGGCCTTTGCGACAACGTGCAATGGTCGCCGATGGATGCCACCCGCACCGAATGGGATTACCTCAAACGCGTGGTCGAAATCGCGATCAACGCGGGCGCGAGCACCATCAACATCCCCGATACCGTGGGCTACACCGCGCCGGTGGAATCGGCCGACCTGATCCGCCGCCTGATCGCCGAGGTGCCGGGCGCCGCGGACATCGTGTTCGCCACCCATTGCCACAACGATCTGGGCATGGCCACAGCCAACGCGCTGGCCGCCGTCGAGGGCGGCGCACGCCAGATCGAATGCACGATCAACGGCCTGGGCGAACGCGCCGGCAACACCGCGCTCGAAGAGGTGGTGATGGCCCTCAAGGTGCGCCACGACATCATGCCGTGGCACACGCGCGTGGATTCAACCAAGATCATGAACATCTCGCGCCGCGTCGCCACCGTCAGCGGCTTTCCGGTGCAATTCAACAAGGCCATCGTCGGCAAGAACGCCTTCGCCCACGAATCCGGCATTCACCAGGACGGGATGCTCAAGAACGCCGAGACGTTCGAAATCATGCGCCCCGCCGATGTCGGGTTGGCCGAAACCAGCCTTGTCATGGGCAAGCATTCGGGGCGCGCCGCCCTGCGCGCCAAGCTGCATGAGCTGGGCTTCGACATGGCCGAGAACCAGCTCGCCGACATCTTCGTGCGCTTCAAGGATCTCGCCGACCGCAAGAAAGAGGTCTACGACGAAGACCTGATCGCGCTGGTCCATGCCGGCGACGACCCGGAAAATGACCGTCTCCAGATCAAGGCGCTGCGCGTGGTCTGTGGCACCGGCGGCCCGGCCGAGGCCGAACTGACAATGCTGATCGACGGCAAGGAAAAGACCGCGCAGGAAACCGGCGATGGCCCGGTCGATGCCGCGTTCAACGCGGTCAAGGCCCTGTTTCCCCATGACGCGCGGCTGCAACTCTACCAGGTCCACGCCGTGACCGAGGGCACCGACGCCCAGGCCACCGTCAGCGTCAGGATGGAAGAGGAAGGCCGCATCGTTACCGGCCAATCGGCCGATACCGACACCGTGCTCGCCAGCACGCGCGCCTATATCAACGCGCTCAACCGTTTGCTTGTCCGGCGCGAGAAAACCGCCCCCGGCGAGGACACCCGCCAGGTCAGTTACAAGGACGTGAGCTAATCCCGGCCCGCTGGCGCAAATGCAAGGCACGGCGCGCGATCACCCCCGCGCGCCGTGCTTCATCTTGCCCAAAATACTCCCGCCGGAGGCTCCGGCGGCATCATCCATGCGCATGGTGCGGGGTTATACCGGCGTGCGCAGCTTCTCAGCCGCCTCCAGCACCAGCGGGTCCAGCCCCTCGCCACCTTCCGCAATGTAGTCCAGCAATTGCCGGCGCATCCGCGGCTCCCAGTAATCGTTGATATGATCGGCCACCCGGTCGGCCCGCGCTTCGCTGGGCTGACTGTTGAAAAAGGTGGCGATCTGGTTGGCCATGCGGATCATTTTCTCAGGCGACATCGTTGGTCCCTATCTTGATACGGTTTGCGTGCGAAAACAGTTCGAACCCCCGGCCCTTGGCAAAGGCGGCCAGGGTGATCCCCGCCCCCTCTGCCAGGCGCAGGGCATGTGCCGTGGGCGCGGACACCGCGACCAGCACCGGACAGCCGGCCATGGCGCATTTCTGCACCATCTCCACAGATACCCGGCTGGTCAGCACGAAAGCCCCCTGCGCCGGGTCCAGCCCCTGCCGCGCCATCGCGCCTATCACCTTGTCCAACGCGTTGTGCCTGCCGACATCCTCGCGTGCTGCGACGATACTGCCGCCGGGGCTGAGGAACCCGGCCGCGTGCACCGCATGAGTGCGATCATGCAGCGGCTGATGGGCGCGCAGCGCCTCGCTCGCGCCTGCCAGTTCCGACCGCGACAGCATCGTGCCTCCCGATCCCACATGCGGCAACGGCCGCACCGCCTGCTCCAGGCTGTCGATCCCGCATAGCCCGCAGCCCACCGGCCCGGCCATTTGCCGCCGGCGCGCGCCCAGTGCCGCGCCGCAGCCCTCGCTCAGCCACATGCGCGCCTCAATGCCCTGGGCATGCTCGACCTGCTCGAACTCGGTGATCTGGCCGATGTCACTCACCACGCCCTCGGTCAGGGAAAAGCCAATGGCGAAGTCGCGTATGTCGGTTGGCGTCGCCATCATCACCGCATGGGTGGTCCCGTCATAGACCATCGCAACCGCCACCTCCTCGGGCAGGGTGCGGGTGACATCGCGCACATCACCCGGCCTGACGGACAGGCCGGGCATGCTGTGGGTGGCGCGCGTAACCATCGCGCGGCCCTATTCCGCCGCTGGCAGGATGCGCCGGGCGCGCGCGGCCTGCGCCGCGTAATCCTCCTGCCAGTCGGTCGGTCCGTTCGACGGGCTGACCTGCACCGCGGTCACCTTGTATTCGGGGCAGTTGGTTGCCCAGTCACTGAAATCGCTGGTGATGACGTTGGCCTGCGTATCGGGGTGGTGGAAGGTGGTATAGACCACGCCGGGGCTGACCCGGTCGGTCACCTTGGCCCGCAGAGACGTATCGCCGATGCGGCTGGCCAGCTTGACCCAATCGCCCTCCTTGACGCCGCGCACCTCGGCATCATGCGGATGAATTTCCAGCACATCCTCATCATGCCAGATCACGTTGTCGGTGCGCCGCGTCTGCGCGCCCACGTTGTATTGCGACAGGATGCGCCCGGTGGTCAGCAGCAGCGGATAGCGCGGCCCGGTCTTTTCCTCGGTGGCAACGTATTCCGTCACGATGAACCGGCCCTTGCCGCGCACGAACCCGTCCACATGCATCAGCGGCGTGCCATCCGGGTGCGCCTCGTTGCAGGGCCATTGCACCGATCCCTTCTCTTCCAGCACGTCATAGCTGACGCCGTTGAAACTGGGCGTGGTGGCGGCGATCTCGTCCATGATTTCCGACGGGTGCTGATACTTCCACCCGCCTCCCATGGCATTGGCCAATAGCTGTGTCACCTCCCAGTCAGCATAGCCGCTGCGCGGCGCCATCACCTTGCGCACGCGGTTGATGCGCCGCTCGGCATTGGTGAACGTGCCGTCCTTCTCAAGGAAGGTCGAACCGGGCAGGAACACATGCGCGTAATTGGCCGTCTCGTTCAGGAACAGGTCATGCACGATAACGCATTCCATCGCGGCCAGCCCCGCGGCGACATGCTTGGTGTCGGGGTCCGATTGCAGGATATCCTCGCCCTGGCAGTACAGCCCCTTGAAGCTGCCATCCACGGCCGCATCCAGCATGTTGGGAATGCGCAGGCCCGGCTCGTCGTCGATCTTGACACCCCAGAGCGCCTCGTAAACCTCGCGCACATCGGGGTTCTTGACGTGACGATAGCCCGGCAACTCATGCGGGAACGATCCCATGTCGCACGAGCCCTGCACGTTGTTCTGCCCGCGCAGCGGGTTCACGCCCACGCCGGGCCGCCCGACATTGCCGGTCATCATCGCAAGGTTGGCAATGCCGATCACCGTGGTCGATCCCTGGCTATGCTCGGTCACGCCCAGGCCGTAATAGATCGCCCCGTTGCCGCCTGTCGCGAACAGGCGCGCCGCCGCGCGCAGATCGGCCGCCGGCACGCCGGTCAACATCTCCGTCGCCTCGGGGCTGTGGCGCGGATCGCTGACGAACTCGGCATAGTCCGCGAACTCGTCCCAGTCGCACCGCTCGCGGATGAACGCCTCGTCCATCAACCCTTCGGTCACGATTGTGTGCGCCATCGCCGTGACGACCGCCACGTTGGTGCCCGGCCGCAGCGGCAAGTGATGCGCCGCCTCGACATGCGCCGACCTCACCAGGTCGATCCGCCGCGGATCGATCACGATCACTTTCGCGCCCTCGCGCAGCCGCTTTTTCAGGCGGCTGGCGAAAACCGGGTGCGCGTCGGTGGGGTTGGCCCCGATCACCACCGCCACGTCGGTATGCTCGACGCTATCGAAATCCTGCGTGCCGGCGCTGGTGCCCAGCGTCTGGCCCAACCCATAGCCGGTAGGCGAATGGCACACCCGCGCGCAGGTGTCGGTATTGTTGTTGCCAAACACCTGCCGCGCCAGCTTCTGCACCAGGTAGGTTTCCTCGTTGGTGCAGCGGCTCGATGTGATCACCCCGATCGACCGGCGGCCATAAGTTTCCTGCAATCCGCGCATCTTGCGCGCGGCAAAACTGAGCGCCTCTTCCCAGCTCACCTCGCGCCACGGCTCGTCCACGTGATCGCGGATCATCGGGCTGAGGATGCGATCGCGGTGCGCGGCATAGCCATAGGCAAACCGCCCCTTCACGCAGGAATGGCCGCGATTGGCCTTGCCATGCTTGTAGGGCACCATCCGCACCAACTCGTCGCCGTTCAGCTCCGCCTTGAAGGAACACCCGACGCCGCAATAGGCGCAGGTGGTCACCACAGACCGCTCCGGCGTGCCAAGCTCGATCACCGATTTTTCCTGAAGCGTCGCGGTCGGGCAGGCCTGCACGCAGGCGCCGCAACTCACGCAATCGGATGACATGAAATCATCTCCCGCCGCCCCGGCGCTGACCTTGCTGTCAAACCCGCGCCCTTGAATCGTCAGCGCAAAGGTGCCCTGCACCTCCTCGCAGGCGCGCACACAGCGCGAACAGACGATGCATTTGCTCGGGTCAAACGTGAAATAGGGGTTCGACTCGTCCTTGGGCGCCCATTCGGGATTGGCTGCGCCGCTGGTGTCGCGCGCCTCGAAATGGTTGGCCAACCCGCCGCCTTCCGGCGCGCTGTAGCGCACATCGCGCAGGCCCACCATCCCGGCCATGTCCTGCAACTCGCAATCACCATTGGCCGAGCAGGTCAGACAATCCAGCGGGTGATCCGAGATATACAGCTCCATCACCCCGCGCCGGATCTTCTTGACCTTGCCACTCTGCGTGCGCACCACCATGCCCTCGGCCACCGGCGTCGTGCACGAGGCCGGCGTGCCCCGCCGCCCCTCGATCTCGACCACGCACAGCCGGCACGAGCCGAACGCCTCCATGTTGTCGCTGGCGCACAGCTTGGGAATCTCCAGCCCCGCCTCGGCGGCCGCGCGCATCACGCTGGTGCCCTCCGGCACCGTCACGTCAAAGCCGTCAATGCTCAGGGATACGGGCGCCCCCGTCTTTGCCGGGGTGCCCATGTCGCGATCGTCTGGGATGATGAAATCCTTCATGGCCGAACCCTTGCTTCATCTTGCCAAAAATACTCCGGGGGTGTGGGGGCAGCGCCCCCACCCGCGCGACGCGCGGCGCGCGGCGCCACTGCCTGCGC